>JACPWV010000084.1 GCA_016196905.1 Chloroflexota bacterium
CGCTGTGAACGATCCGCCTTCATCCCTCCCTCGCTTTGGCCGCCGAAGTGGGGGCCTTCTTTCTTTTTACTTCTTCGGGCGGCTCCTCGACGACGCCCCTGAGGCGGCCCTCGGCCAACTGGACGGCGATGCGATCCCCCGTCGCCACCTGGCTTACGCTACGAATCACCTCCCCGGTGGCTTGTTGGGTGGTGATGGAGTAGCCGCGCTCGAGAGTGGCCTGCGGGTCCAGGCTGGCCAATTGCAATTCGCGGCTGCGCAGTCGCTCGCGCTGCACGGCCAACCTCTGTCTCAGCGCCCTGTGCGTTCGATAGACCCATTCGTCCAGCCTCTGGCGCTGCTGGACGATGGGGGCCTGGGGCGAGGCCCGCCGCAGGCGCAGGGCCAGATCGTCCACATCGGCGCGGCTCTCGCTCATTCGATCTCGCATCGTCTCCCCCAGCCGAGCGGCGGATCGCTGCAAACTCGACCTCAGCTCGGCGGCGTCGGGGACCACCAGCGCCGCGGCAGCGGTGGGTGTCGGGGCGCGCACATCGGCCACCCAGTCAGCGATGGTGAAATCGATCTCATGTCCCACCCCGCTGACCACCGGCACCCGCGCGTGGTAAATCGCGCGAGCCACCATCTCCTCGTTGAAGGCCCACAGCTCCTCCAGCGACCCCCCGCCGCGGGCCACGATGATCACCTCCACATCGGTGTCCTCGCTCAGGGCCTGGATGGCATCCGCGATCTGCTCGGGCGCGCCCTCGCCCTGCACCTGGGCGGGGGCCAGGATGACCTCCACCAGTGGATAGCGCTGGCGCAGGACACGCAGGATGTCCTTCCAAGCCGCCGCCTGGGGCGAGGTGACGACACCTAGCCGACGCGGGAATTGAGGCAGGGGTCTTTTGCGTTCGGGAGCGAACAGGCCCTCGGCTTGTAAGCGTTCCTTGAGCTCCTCCAGACGCAGATAGAGCGATCCGATGCCCACCGGCTGGATCAGATCCACGTAGAGCTGATAAGCCCCCCGGGGCTCGTAGATGGAGACCCGGCCGTGGATGATCACTGCCTGGCCATCCTGGGGCAGGGTGCGCTGTCGGTTGGCGTCCGAGCGCCACAGCACGCAGCGGATGGAGGCCGCCTCGTCCTTGAGGGTGAAGTAAGCGTGCCCGGAGGGATATAGGCGAAAGCCGGAGACCTCGCCCTGGATCCACAGGTCCTGCAGGCGCTCGTCTTCTTCCAGCAGATCCTTGATGTGCCGGGTCAGCTCCGATACGGAGAGGATGGGCAGAGACGTCTCCCAATCCGAGAAGTCGAGTGGTTGCACTTTCGATCTCCCGGCTCGATTATAGCCGGGGCGGTGCCCCTGTCAAAAGCGCCTGCCCCTCGAAGAAAAACGCGGCGAGGTTCCGTGTATCTCGCCGCGTCATTTTTGAGATCGAAAGCCTTTATGCGCGCGTGACGTACTCGCCGGTGCGCGTATCCACCCGAACCGTGTCGCCCACACTGATGAACAGGGGCACTTTCACCACCAGGCCCGTCTCCAACACGGCCGGCTTAGAGCCGCCTTGGGCGGTGTCCCCGCGCACCCCGGGCGCGGTCTCCACCACTTTGAGGTCCACTGTCACCGGCAGCTCCATCTCCACCGGCACGCCTTCGTAGAAGGAGAGCTTCAAGGCCAGCCCTTCCTTCAAGAACAGCACCCGATCGCCCAGGACCTCGCGGCCGAGGACGGGCTGCTCGTAGGTCTCCCTGTCCATGAAATGGTAGAGGTCGTCGCTGTGGTAGAGGTATTGGACATCGCGCAGCTCTAAGCGCACATCGTCCAGCTTGTCCTCGGGGCCAAAGACGCGCTCCACCGCCGCGCCGCTGGTGATGTTGCGCAGGGTCAGCGAGACCCGCGCGCTGCCCCGCCCCAGATGTGTGTGCTTGTAATCGAGCACGCGGTAGAGCTGACCCTCCATCACAAGGGTAGTCCCCTTGCGTGTGTCCGCTGCCGCGATCATGTCTTAAGCTTTCTCTGATGATTCCTGTATGCTACAGCACCGATTATACCTGAATCGAGTCTGCGATTCCAAAGTCGTCAATCGATGAAAAAGCAGGCCTCGTTACCCAGCCTGCCTTCTCATCGAGGACCAACAACCTGATGTGATCGTCCGACCTAACGAATTACTCCTCGGCTCCGGCCAGGACTTTCTGCTTTCGTTTGAGCTCCTCGCTGCGCGCCACCACCGCTCCCATCAAATCGCGAAAGAGGGGCGCCGGCCGGTTGGGGCGGGAGAGGAACTCGGGATGGAACTGGGTGCCCAGCATGAAGGGGTGCCCGGCCATCTCAGCGATCTCGACTAACCGCCCATCGGGGGAGGTGCCGCTGATGATCAACCCCGCCCGGGTCAGCACATCCCGGTAATCGTTGTTCACCTCGAAGCGATGCCGGCGCCGTTCGGAGATGAGCTCCCGCCCATAGGCGCGCGCTGCCAATGTCCCGGGCAGCACCCGACAAGGGATTGATCCCAGACGCATGGTGCCGCCCTTGTCGGAGATGGCTTTCTGCTCAGGCAACAGATCGATGACCGGGTCAGTAGTGCGCGGATTGAACTCGGTGCTGTTGGGCTCGGCGCTGCCCAGGGCGTGGCGGGCCAGTTCGATGACCATGATCTGCATCCCCAGACACAGGCCCAGATAGGGGATCTTATTCTCGCGCGCGTAGCGAGCAGCCAGGATCTTGCCCTCGATGCCTCGCGCATCGAACCCGCCGGGGACCAGGATGCCCTGGACCCTCTGCAGAGCATCCAAATCTTTCACTTTTTCGAGGTCCTCGGAGTTGATCCATTCGATCTCCACATCGCGATGATGGTGGAAGGCGGCATGGCGCAGGGCCTCGCGCACGCTGATGTAGGAGTCGGGCAGGCCCACATACTTGCCCACGATGGCCACGCTTACCTTCTCTTTGGGCTCTTTGATGCGGGCCACCATCTCCTGCCAATCCTCCAGGTCGGTCGCGGTCGGGGATAAGCCCAGACGCTCCACGATGTAATTTCCAAGCCCCGCATCCTCGAGCAGCAGCGGCACCTCGTAGATGGTGGGCACGGTCACCAGGGGGATGACCGCCCG
>JACPWV010000068.1 GCA_016196905.1 Chloroflexota bacterium
GATCTCGAACGTTTGCCTCCAAGAGGTGTAGAGTAACATTTCGTGCCCGGGGGTTTACGACGTTAATAGCCAAATGGAATTTGTTAGTCGCCCCATTCGGGTCAACAACCAACCAAACTCTATCCCCCGGGTAGACTTCAATCTTTGGCGCTTGCAAAAATAGAACGTAGAAGTTTGCAATAGAGACCACCAAGGCTGCAGTGGAAACCCCCAAGGCCAACCATGGCACAAAGGGGTTGACGATCTCGAGCAAACTCCTAACGACTTCCATCGGGCTACTAGAAACCAGGCTAGAGAAAGGGGCGAGAGCCTAAACAGCCCTCGCCCCTAGATTGGCTAGACCTCTCTGTACTCCCCCTCCACCGTCCCCTCGTCGGGCGGTTTTTGCTCGCCCTCGCCACCGGGAGGCGGGGGTTGACCGGGGCCGCCGCCAGCGGCCTGGTACATCCGCTCGCCTATCTTCTGGACGGCTTGGGCTAGCTCCTCGGTGCGGCGCTTGATCAGCTCGATGTCCTTGCCGGGCATGGCCTCGCGCAGCGCGGCGATCTTCGACTCGATGTCGCTCTTCACATCGGCCGGGACTTTATCGCCAAACTCGCGCAGGGTCTTCTCGGCAGTATAGGCCATGGCATCGGCGTTGTTGCGCACTTCGATCTCTGCCTTGCGCTGGGCGTCCTCGGCGGCGTGGGCCTGGGCCTCTTTGGTCATGCGCTCCACTTCGTCTTTGCTCAGGCCGCTGGAGGCGGTTATCGTTATCTTCTGCGAACGGCCGGTGGCCTTGTCCAGGGCCGAGACGTGCAGGATGCCATCGGCATCGATGTCGAAGCTGACCTCGATCTGAGGTATCCCCCGCGGCGCGGGCGGGATGCCGTCCAAGATGAAGCGGCCCAAGGTCTTGTTGTCGGGGGCCATGGGCCGCTCGCCCTGGACCACATGGATTTCGACGCTGGTCTGATTGTCGGCGGCGGTGGAGAAGATCTGGCTCTTGCGCGCAGGTATGGTGGTGTTGCGTTCGATGATGGGGGTGGCCACCCCGCCCAGGGTCTCGATGCCCAGGGTCAAGGGGGTCACGTCCAACAACAGGACCTCGCGCACCTCGCCCATCAGCACCCCGGCCTGGATGGCCGCGCCCACGGCCACCACCTCATCCGGGTTCACCCCCTTGTGGGGCTCCTTGCCGAAGAACTTGCCCACCAGCTCCTGCACCCTAGGCATGCGCGTCTGGCCGCCCACCAGGATCACCTCATCGACGTCCGAAGGTTTAAAGCCCGCATCCTGCAGCGCCTGCTGCATGGGAGGTAACGTTTTGTCGATCAGATCCCCCACCAACTGCTCCAGCTTGGCGCGAGTGAGGGTCATCACCAGGTGCTTGGGCCCACTGGCGTCGGCGGTGATGAAGGGTAGATTAATTTCGGTCTGCATCACCGTGGATAACTCCACCTTGGCCTTCTCGGACGCCTCCTTGAGGCGCTGCAGGGCCATGCGGTCCTGGCGCAGGTCGATGCCCTGCTCCCTTTTATATTCATCGCAGATCCAGCCGATGACGCGCTGGTCGAAGTCGTCCCCGCCCAGGTGGGTGTCCCCGTTGGTGGATTTGACCTCGAACACCCCCTCGCCGATCTCCAGGATGGAGATGTCGTAGGTGCCGCCCCCCAGGTCGTAGACGGCGATGCGCTCGTCCTTCTTCTTATCCAAGCCGTAGGCCAGGGCCGAGGCGGTGGGCTCGTTGATGATGCGCAGCACCTCCAGCCCGGCGATCTGTCCGGCGTCCTTGGTGGCCTGGCGCTGGGAGTCGTTGAAGTAAGCCGGCACGGTGATCACCGCTTTGGAGACCGCCTCGCCCAAGTAGGCCTCGGCGTCTCGCTTGAGTTTTTGTAGGATCATGGCCGAGATCTCGGGGGGGCTGTGGTCTTTGTCGCCCAGCCGCACCCCCGCGTCCCCGTTGGGGGCCTCGCTGATCTTGTAGGGCAGTAGTTTGACATCGTACTGCACCGAGGGATCGCTGTATTTGCGCCCCATCAGGCGCTTGATGGAGTAGATGGTGTGATCCGGATTGGTGATGGCCTGGCGCTTAGCCAGCAGCCCCACCAGGCGTTCGCCGCTCTTGGTGACCGCCACCATGGAGGGGCACAGGCGGGACCCCTCCGCGGTGGGGATGACCACCGGCTCGCCGCCCTCCATGACCGCCACCACCGAGTTGGTGGTTCCTAAGTCAATTCCGATCGCTTTTGGCATTTTATTCAACCCTCCTCATTCAAGCGTTATGCTGAAGTCGACGAACTCTCAGGATGATTCTTTGCCACCTTCACCAACGCTGGCCGCAGTACCCGATCGCCCAGCTTATACCCCTTCTGGATCTCGGCGATGATATGTCCGTCGGGATGCTGGCTGGTCTCCTCGTGGATCACCGCCTCGTGGAGGTTGGGATCGAAGGGCTGCCCTACCACCTGCAGGGGCTGGACCCCTTCTTGTTCCAGAACGAGCTGTAGCTTGCGCTGGATCAAAAAGATCCCCTCCAGCCAGGTCATCCCCCTCAACTCGGCGGGCAGGCTGGCCAGGGCTCGATCGAAGTCGTCCAGGA
>JACPWV010000069.1 GCA_016196905.1 Chloroflexota bacterium
GTCCCCTTCGGAATACTTGGATAATTTTTCCCATTTCAAAATAGGGAGATCCCTATGAAAGCATCCCATGTCCATCTGAGTGTCCGTGACCTCCCGGACGTCTTAAAATGGTTAGATCGAGTGTGGCAATTAAAACCCAATTTTCAAAATGCACAGATGGCCGTGGTGCCCTTTGGTCCTATCACACTGGTCCTAGATTCTTCGGGTGAAAATACTCCTGCCACCATCGCTTTCGAGAGCCCAAGTTGCGACGAAGATTATCGGCGCGTGATTGAGCGAGGAGCGACTTCGTTAGAAGAGCCGACCGATAGGCCTTGGGGCGTTCGGGCGGCGTATATCAAGGGGCCAGGAGCGCTCACATTCGAGATCGAGCAGCCACTTGAATCGAGCGGAACCTGATGAATCGTCGCGTCCATTTCGGCGGGACCCGAAGTCGTTACCACACCAGTTGTGGTGTTATTGAGCAGATGTGCCATCCGAACCAAAGCCGACTGTGATCGGCGATGCGAGACTCGTGAAAGTCTAAAGATCGGAATGGGAAATTTCCATACCACTCACAAGGAGGTGTGAGGCATGGCCGAAGCACTCGGCATGATCGAGACCCGCGGCTTTGCCGCGATGGTGGAGGCCTCCGACGCCATGGTCAAGGCGGCCAAGGTGGAGCTGGTCTCCTATGAGAAGACCGGCGGGGGTTACGTGACCGCCGTGGTGCGCGGCGACGTGGCCGCGGTGAAAGCGGCTGTGGAGGCTGGCGTCCGCGGCGCGGAGAAAGTCGGAGAGGTCATCTCCGTCCACGTCATCGCGCGGCCCCATGTCAACATCGACGTAGTACTTCCCTTGGGCCGCAAGGAGCAGGCCGAGGGGGAGATGCGCGGAGGCGAGGGGCGCCGCCGGGCGGCAGGCTAAGCGATGCAGTTGGTACCCGGCCTGCACCAGATCGGGCTGGGCTACGTCAACGCCTTTCTGTGGGACTCGCCCGATGGCCTGGTCCTGATCGACGCAGGCGTCGATGAGCAGGCCGCCGGCATCTTGGCTTACTTGACGGGCCTGGGCCGCCAGCCGAGTGCTGTGCGCTGGATCCTAATTACCCACAGCCATCCCGATCACATCGGCGGTGCGGCCAAATTAAAGGAGGTTTGCGGGGCCCAGGTCCTGGCCCACCGCGACGAGGTGGCGGCCATCGAGAGTAGCCTTGGCCGAGCGAAGGTTATCGACCGGGAATTGGTCGACGGCGAGGGAACGCCTGGCGGCTTGAAGGCCATCCACACGCCCGGCCACACTCGGGGCCATACTTGCTACTACCATCCGCGCCGATCGATCTTGTTCGTGGGCGACGCACTCACCAACCGGGAGGGGCTGGCAGGGCCGTCGGAGAAATACACCGCCGACATGCCTGAAGCCCAGCGATCCATTCGCAAGCTGTCCCAGCTCAGCTTCGAGATCGCCTGCTTCGGCCACGGCGAGCCGCTCACCGCCGGAGCTTGCACCCTGGTGGATCGCCTGGTGGAGCGGATGGAATCGAATCGATAGGCGAAACGGCCCGTAGCGAACATCGATCAGAATTAAGAGGAGCGACGATGCAGTTAGGCAAAGTGGTGGGGACCCTCGTCTCTACTCGCAAAGAGGAGAGCATGCAGGGGCTGAAGTTCTTGGTGGTCAAGGACATCGATGTCCAAGGCCAGGAGACGGGCAAATCCGTGGTGGCCGCTGACGTGGTGGGCGCGGGGGTGGGAGAGGTGGTGCTGTATGCCACCGGCTCCAGCGCCCGCCAGACAGCTGTGACCAAGGATCGCCCCTGCGACGCGGTGATCATGGCCATCGTGGATGAGTGGGAAGTCGACGGGGAGCTCAAATATCGCAAAGTGTCCGCCGAAGCGGAGTGGGCCTCGTAGAAACGCGAGCGTTCTGTCGACAACGCCTGATTCGAACACTCGAAAGGCAAAGGCTGGTTAAGCCTGTCGGCGGAGAAGTCGAACCATGGACAGGGATAAGCTATTCCGACGGATCAGCGAAGAGCGCGGAAGACTGATCGCGACCTTAGAGGGCGTGAGCGAGGAGGACCTGACCACGCCGGGGGCGGCGGACGACTGGTCGGTCAAAGATATCCTGGCCCACATCAGCGCTTGGCACGACGAGTGCCTGGCTGCCCTGACTGCCCTGGTAGCAGGTAAGAAGTGGAACGTGGAATACGACATCGATGAGTGGAATCAGGAGAAATACCGTGAGCGGAAGGACCTTGCCTTGGATCAGGTCTGGGAAGATTTCCATCGCAGCTACAGCCAACTATGCGACCTGCTCCTCAACACTCTCCCCGAGAAACTGAGCGACGAAGAGATCATGGAGTGGATCAGCGAATCGACCTACGCCCACTATTTGGAGCACTGTGAGGACATTCTCACCTGGCGGCTGAAGCGACGGCCGCCCATGAGGACTGGGGAGGCCTGAGATGGAACGCGTGGACGAGGGACAGATAGCCCAGATCGTGGAACGGGTGATCGGTGAGCTCAAAAAAGAGCAGTCGGCGCCCACGATCTCTACGCCAGTGCGAGCCGAGGAGCCTCGCGTTGGACAATACGGGATCTTCCCCGACGTGGATTCGGCGGTGAAGGCGGCCGCCGAGGCTTTTAAAATTTGGGGCCGCACCACTCTGGAGCAGCGCCACAAGGTCATCGCCAATATCCGCGCCGTGATGCGGGAGAACGCCAAACTGCTGGCCTGGGAGGCCTGGAACGAGACGGGGCTGGGCCGCTACGAGGACAAACTCGAGAAGAACCTGCTCAACGCCAACAAGACCCCCGGCCCCGAGGACTTACAGCCGGTGGCCTACACCGGCGATCACGGCCTGACCCTGATCGAGCGCGCCCCCTTCGGCGTGGTGGCGGCCATCACCCCCAGCACCAACCCCACCTCCACCATTATCAACAACAGCATCATGATCACTTCCGCCGGAAACGCGGTGGTGTTCAACGTCCACCCCATGGCCAAGCACTGTTCGGCCCTCAACATCCAGCTGATCAACCAGGCCATCCTGGCCGCTGGCGGACCGACCAACCTGGTCACCGGTGTGGCCGAGCCCACCATCGAAAGCGCGCAGGCCTTGATGCGCCATCCCCAGGTGCGCATCATCCTGGTTACGGGTGGGATCGGGGTAGTGCGCGAGGCGATGCAGAGCGGCAAGCGGTCAATTACTGCCGGGCCGGGCAACCCGCCGGTGGTGGTGGACGAGACCGCGGTCATCGAGCAGGCAGCGCGGGATACCGTCAAGGGGGCCTCCTTCGACAACAACATCGTATGCACCGATGAGAAGGAGGTCTTCGTGGTGGAGAGCGTGGCCGATCCGCTGCTGGCCGCGCTTAAGCGCCACCACTGCGTGGAGGTCAGCCCCTATCAGCTCAAGCGTCTGGAGAGGGTCATCTTCAGTGAGATGGGCGAGCCCTTCAAGCCTGGCGTGATCAACAAGAACTTCATCGGTAAAAACGCGTCGATCATTTTGAAGGAGATCGGGGTCAGCGCCGGCGACGAAGTCCGCCTGATCATCGCCGAGGTGCCTTTAGAGCACCCGCTCATCTGGACCGAGCAGATGATGCCGGTGCTGCCCATCGCGCGGGTCAAAAGCGCCGACGAGGGAATCGATTGGGCCATCAAAGCCGAGCACGGCTTCGGGCATACCGCGGTGATGCACTCCCGCCACCTGGACCACCTGGACCGCATGGCCCGCGAGATCAACACCAGCATCTTCGTCAAGAACGGGTCCAACCTGGCCGGGCTGGGCTACGGCGGCGAGGGCTGGTGCTCTTTCTCCATCGCCTCCCCCACCGGCGAGGGGATGACCCGGCCCACCACCTTCACGCGCGAACGACGCTGCACTCTGGTCGATCACTTCCGATTTGTATAGAGGTGCAATAACGACCGAAGCCGTTTCCTTTCAAGATGCTAACTCGGTTTGATCTTAAAAGACGAGAGCTCGGCAAAGCTAAATCCGCGCGATCGTCGCGCCATCGCTCTTTAAGCATCGGAGCTAGGCGATTCCTGTGAACGACGATACTCTCGCCTTTCCCAAAGGCTTCTTGTGGGGCACGGCCACCTCCGCGCACCAGGTGGAGGGGAACAACGACAACAACGACTGGTGGGACTGGGAACAGATCCCCGGTCATATCCGCGACGGCCATCGCTCGGGCCGTGCCTGCGACCATTGGAATCGCTTTGAAGAAGATTTCGACTTGGCCCGCAGCATGGGCCAAAACGCCCACCGCTTCTCCCTGGAGTGGAGCCGCATCGAGCCGCGCGAAGGCCAGTGGTCTCGGCAGGCTATCGAGCATTATCGACGCGTGTTGGCGGCGCTGCACGCGAGGGACATGGAGCCGCTGGTCACCCTGCACCATTTCACCAACCCGCGCTGGTTATCCAACGACGGCGGATGGGAGAACCCGCGGACCATTGATCTTTTCGAGCGCTATGTGCGCAAAGTGGTCGAGGAGTTGGGCGACTCCGTGCGCCTGTGGATCACCCTCAACGAGCCCACCGTGGTCCCCACCCTGGGCTACCTCTTGGGCCGCTGGCCGCCGGGGGTCAAAAGCCTGAGGCGAGCCTTGCGTGTGATGGCCAACATGATCCGCGCCCACGGGGCAGCTTATCGGGCTATTCATCAGCTCCGCCCGGAGGCTCGGGTGAGCGTCGCCTACAACATGATCTTGTTCGAGCCGCTGCGCCCTTCTTTCCCTGCCGATCGCTGGGTGGCCCAGGTTCGCGATTATTTCTTCAACCGCCTCTTCCTGTTCGCTCTCATCGATGGGCGACTGCGTTTCCCTCTGGGCAGAGGCCAGCACCTTCCCGAGATGCGCCGCTCGTTGGACTTCATCGGCCTCAACTACTACTATCGCCACCGAATGGCCTTCGATCCGCGCCGGCCAGGAGAGCTGTTCGGGCGCTCCGTACCTCCCGTGGCCTGGGAGGAGGACCTGCCTTGGTGGGTGGGAGATATCTATCCGCAAGGACTATATCGCTTCCTCCTGGAGTTGGCCGGCCTGGGTATACCCATCTACGTCACGGAGAACGGTCTGCTGGAACGAGGGGATCGGCTGCGCCCCGCTTACATCTTGACGCACCTGGCGGCTGCCTATCGAGCCCTCGCCGCCGGTGTCCCGGTGCGGGGTTATTTCTATTGGTCACTGATCGACAACTTCGAGTGGGCAGATGGCTTCACTGCCCGCTTCGGCCTGGTGCACGTCGATTTTTCCAGCCAGCGGCGCAGGCTAAAAAAGAGCGGGGAGCTCTATCGAGAGATCGCCCGAGCCAACGGCATCTCGCGGCAAGTGGTACAGCGTTGCGCTCCCGAATTGGCGCCGGAGTTGTTTGCTAAGGAGAGACAGCCGAAGATCATCGAAAGGGTTCAAGTCTAGGAGATCGAAGCGGCGACCGCGGAGGCCCGGTGACGGAGATTCAAATCTTGTTGGAGGTATTAAACGGGCTACTGGCCTTAGGGCTTTTGTACTTCGTGGCCCGCACCCTGCCCATCATTCGGATGGAGATGCGCCGGCGCAGCCGGTTATTGTTCGCCATCGCCGGCCTGGGGGTGATCGCCGCCCAAGCAGTGAGCATCGCGCGCCTGGCCGGGATAGGGATGGCCCCGGAGGGCACCGGCCAGGCCTTCTTAGCAGTCTTCCTGGGCGCTTTTTTGTTCGGCCTCTATGAGCTGTTAGTCGTGGAACAAAAGGAGGTCAAGGACCTCGAACACCGCAGCGTCACCGATAGCCTGACGGGCCTTTACGATCGATCCTATCTGCATCACCATCTGCTCCGCCGGACCAAGGAATTGCGTTACGACGAACACGACCTGAGCATCCTCTTCGCTGATATCGATAATTTCAAGCCCTACAACGATCAATTCGGCCACGCGGCAGGGGACGACGTCCTCAAGCGCGTGGCGGAGGCTCTGACCCGCGAGGCCAGGGTGGACGATGTGGTGGTGCGCTACGGGGGAGAGGAGTTCGTCATCGCCGCGGGGGTGGACCATGAGAACGCGGTGCGCATGGCGGAGCGCATTCGCACCACCATCGAGGTGCGCTGCAGCGTGCAGTTCGATCCCGAGATCCAGCGCGACGTCACCATCTCCATCGGGGTGGCTTCCTGGAAGCGAGATGCCCAGAACATCCTGGAATTGGTCCCCATCGCGGACCAGCGCATGTACGAGGCCAAGCGAAAAGGAAAGAATCGCGTCTATGCCGGCTAGGCTCTGCCGCTGCCGGATTTGGAAATCCGGCAGCCGCGGAAACCAGCAGAAGCGCAGCGCGACGAGAATCGCGGCGATATGAGGTGGCTGAATGAACCAAATCCAGACGTTCATTTCCCTACAGATCCTAGGCTTTGGGCAATCCAGGTAGCCGGATGGCCGAACCAGCGCTCGCGCTAGTCGAATTCAGCAGCATCGCGGTGGGTATCCAAGCCGGGGATGCGATGGCCAAACGGGCCCCCATCGCCACCCTGCGTGCGGGCACCGTCCAGCCCGGCAAGTATTTGGTCCTCATCGCCGGCGAGGTGGCCGA
>JACPWV010000098.1 GCA_016196905.1 Chloroflexota bacterium
AAAGATGGGATGCGCTGGGGCTTCAGGACCTTGGGGGCCTCGCGGGTCAAGAAGTGGATGTCCGCCAAGGCGATAAGGACTTCATGGGCCAGACCCTCCACCCGTGGCTTCCCCGTCTCCTGCGAGACGATGCGGGCGATCTCCGCCCGTTCCTGGTAGATCAAATCGGCCAGACGGTGCAGATACCCGCTCCGCGCCTTGACGCCCAACTCGGCCCAGGCGGGGAAGGCCCCCCGGGCGCGAGCCACCGCTTCGCGAACCTCGGCTTCGTTGGAGACGCGCACCCGACCGTTCTCCTCAAAGGTGGCCGGGTTGTAGGAGATCAGTTCTCCATCGGTAAAGACGATCTTCTCTTTCCTGGCCACAGCCTCCATCGTTCACCTCTTGGCTAGTCATCCGACCGGGAGTAAGGACTGACATTCATCATTTTGAATCAGTCTTTTATCCTACTACGCGGACTCAGGCATTCTCCCCAGCGCTTACAGGATCCTTCGAAAGCTGGCCCGCTGGCCGTTACATCTCCTCCCCACCGCCTATCGGTCTTTAGGGCGCGATCGTGGCTCCCTTGGGTCTGCCGAGGTCCGAGTCTCCAGCAAAGATTTAATCGCGCAGGGTGGAGGGGGAGACCACCGGGACGCGGCGGAGTTCATCGATATTCGCTCCCAGCTTGGCGACCGCTTCCACCACCGCGATGACGTCTTGCTCGGACCCCAACAACACCCGATGGGGGAGGCCAACAGCGACCTGCTCGGCCACCTGTTCGGTGATGGGCAGACGCAGCTCCGCGTAAACTTGACCGACCACCTGTGGATAGAAACGGGAAGCGTTGGGAAAAAGCTCGCTTCGGTATACAGGTGTGTAGAGTGGATTGATGGGGATGCCTTCCGCCTGAAGAGCCACCAGGAATTGGTCCCGCGTCGCTCCACCCCAAGCCTCCGGCTCCCAACGAAAGGTATAGACATAGAAACCTTGACGGGTGACCCGAGGATCACGGCGCATAGGTAGAATCCCTTCGATCTCCGCGAGGTAGCGATCGAGAACGCGCGCATGGTCTTCGCGTTTGCGTGTCTGGTCCTCGAGACGTTCCAATGCGGCAAGGAGGACCGCGGCCTGAAACTCGGTCACGCGGAAATTGTAACCTAGTACACGCTGAGGGAGATGATCGCCTGGGCGCAAGCGACCACAGTTTATAAAGCTATGGCAGAGGGCTTCCAAGGTCGGGTCGGAGGTCAAGAGGATCCCCCCTTCTCCGCTGGACATGGTCTTGGTTTCTTGAAAGGAGAAGACTCCCAGGTGGCCCATGGAGCCGGCCCCTTGTCCTCGCCATTGGGAGCCGTGCGCGTGGGCGCAGTCTTCGATGATGGGAATCTTGTATTTTTCCGACAGGTCCATGAAGGCATCCAGATCGGCCATGCATCCGTAAAGATGTACGGGGATGATGGCGCCCGTTCGAGAGGTGATGGCCGCCTCGGCAGCCTGGGGGTCAAGGCAGAATGTTTCCGCATCGATCTCCGCAAAAACAGGGATGGCCCCCACGAAAAGAGCCACCGAGGCTGTAGCCACCCAGGTAAAAGCCGGGACGATCACTTCGTCGCCCGGCCCCACCCCGGCTGCTAAAAGGGCCACCTGCAGACCCACCGTTGCATTGGACACGGCGATGCCAAACCGCGCTCCCTGAAAGTGGGCAAAGGCCTGCTGGAACCGGAATTGTTTGTCCCCGCTGAAGAAACCGTAGTGACCGCTGCGGACTACCTCGCTGAGGAGTTCTACCTCCCGCTCACCGCGTTGCGGCCATTCCGGAAACGGGTGCGTGCATAGTGGGGTGCCACCCAACACCGCTAATCGCGCCATAGAACCTCCCACCCAGGATTTGTTTTTTTCAGGTGTTCTACGCTTCCAGCTCTTCCAAGCTCGGAAATCGCTCGCCAGCCTGGGCCCGGCGGGCGATCACATGGGCTGCCAGTCGATTCGCGAAACGCAACCTGCGGGTGAGGGGCCATTCGGCCAAAAGTCCATAGATGAAGGCTGCGTTGAAAGCGTCCCCAGCTCCGGTGGTATCGAAAATCTCTACCGGATAGGCCGGCTCATAGACCATCGACTGCCCATCCGCTGCCAGACAGCCCTGGGATCCGAGCTTGATGACCAGCTGGGCAAGTCCTTCCTCGATTAAACGACGCGCCATCGCTGAGGGTTGACTTTCCCCGGTCAGCGCTCGAGCCTCCTCCAGATTGGGCAGAAAGACATCCACCAGCGGCAACAGCTTCCGGATTTCCCGGTGTGAACTCGAGGGCCAACCCACTGGATCCCATCCGGTATCCAATAGCACTAAGAGCCCCTCTCTGCGGGAGCGCTCCAACAGAAGCTGGGTGGCGTCCCCCCTCAGTGCAGGGAGCACAAAATATCCACACAGGAGGAGGATACGAGCCTGGGCCACTTTCTCCCAGTGCCGATCGATCAGCCCGGCTTCCAGATGGGCCAGGTGGCCCAGGTAGGTGATGAACCCCCGCTCGCCGTCCTCGCGAACGAGGCTCACCGAAAGGCCACTGGGCACTCCAGGGGTGACCTCTACCCCCTGAAGATCGATGCCCGGATAGCCCTGGAGATCCGCTAGCATCCGTCGTCCGAAAAGATCGTCGCCCATATTGGTGACCAAGGCGACCGGAACCCCTATTCGAGAGAGGGCCATAGCGGTATAGCCCGCCGCCCCGGCGGTGCGAAACTCCATGCTGGAGACAATGGTATCGCGCCCCCACTCGGGGAGGCCGGAGAGTGAAGCGATGACCAGGTCGATGTTGATATTGCCGATCACGGTGACAGTCGGGGAGTCCATAGACTGCCTATTGACCCTTCTCAAGCCCGGCACTATAATGCCCGCACGGGCGGATTATATCGATCGACTCATCGGGACGTCAAGTGAAACAGAAGCTGCTTGGGCATCAGTCCCTCCAGGAGATACTCAGTCAGCCCCAGGCCTGGCGCGGGGCTTTGAGGGAGATCTCGGCAAAGCGAGCGCGGTGGGAGGGATTTTTTCATGAGCGCTCCCCCGACCAAATCCTCTTCGTTGCCTGCGGATCCACCTACTATCTCTCCTTGGCGGCAGCCTGGGTCTGGCAGCGCATCTTGGAGATCCCAGCCCGCGCCCTCCCCTCCTCCGAGTTGGTCCTTTTCCCGGAAGCGAACCTCCCTCGCCAGGGAAAGCCGCTTCTCGTCGCTGTTTCCCGCTCCGGTGAAACCAGCGAAACCCTCTGGGCGGTGAGCCACTTCCGTCAGCGCTGGCCGGATCGGGTGGTGGCCAGACGGCTGGCGGATTCTTGGCCGCAGATCGGCCCGATCTCTTCCAAGAACTAGAGCGCGTGCCCGACCTAGCGGAGCGCATCTTGGAGGAGAGCCAAGCCCTGGGCGAGGAGTTCGGGCGCCGCAGGGATTGGCACTCTGTCCTCTTTCTGGGGAGCGGCCCACTATACGGCTTGGCGCAGGAGGGGGCTCTCAAGATGATCGAGATGGGCGGTACCCCTGCCTCTGCCTATCATTTTCTAGAGGTGCGCCACGGGCCCAACGCCATCATCGATTCAGGCACGCTGGTGGTGGGGCTTCTTTCCCAAGGCGGCCTCCGGTACGAGCTGGCAGTGCTTCGTAGCCTTATCCAACAACAGGAGGCCACGGTTATCGCTCTGTCCCCCACCAACGACCCTCAGCCGTTTCGCGCGCATTCCTTTGCGTTCGGGCTCTCTGATTTTACCCAGGGGCTAGCCTACCTCCCTGCCCTTCAGCTGCTGGCCTACCAGCGGGCGGTCTCCCGCGGAATCGATCCCGATCGCCCACCCCACCTGACCCCCTTCGTACGCTTGACCCCCGAGGGAGGGTAGCATCCTTTACGGGCCCCCCTCGGCTTTGATATAATGAAACAGGAATTGGGACCTTGGTTGCCCTGCAGGGCACATATCCGGGGGGCCGTCGTTTTGGGCCCAAGGAGGGGACGGAATCGAAGAAGCGACGGTGTTTCTCCCAAGCCTGAGCTGGCTTGCTTGAAAGGAAGAACGAGGTCCATAGAGTAGGGAGGAAAAAACGATGAAATCTCAAAAGATATGGCTCTCCCTGATTGGATTCGGGCTGTTGGCCCTCTCAGCCGCTTGTGCTCCCGCAACACCCACCGCGACGCCCCAACCGACTGCACCTCCGGTGGGGGAGACGGTCCACGTCTCGATCTTGAACCGCGACATGACCCGGGATGAGATCGTCGCCGCGATCCAGGAAGAAGGGGGGTTGGTTGTTGCCAACTGGACCTACACCGCCAACGACGAACTGGTCAATCAGTTCCAGAAATACGTTCGCGACTCTTATGGGGTAAATATCACCCTCACCTACGAGGGATCCCAAGCCCCCAGCACCTACCTGACCAACCTGTATGCGGCCCAGGCGGCCGGGAACCCTCCTCCCTATGACGTCATGGCCATCGAGGAGAACTACTGGGCGGATGCCGTGGCCCACAATGCGCCGGAGGCTTACCTGCCCTCGGGCTTGATTCCCAACCAGGCCTTGGTCCTGGATCAGTTTCAGCACGTCCCCACCTCCATCGCTTTCCAGTCGACAGCCTTTCCGGGAGTGGTTTATTCTCGGGCCCGCGCGGGGTGGATGACCAAGTTGACGGACTTAGCGGACCCGCGCCTGCGGGGGCGGATCACGCTGCCCTTGCCGGGAGACATCACGGCGGGGGGGGTTCTGGTTTCCTTGGCCGCTGAACTGGGTAAAGATTACCGGGATCCGGACCAGATGAAAGAGGTAGTCGATTATGTCGTCGATAACCTGGTCCCCAATGCGTTAAAATTAACTACCGACAGCTCCGAGATGCAACAGCTCTTGCGTTCTGGAGCGGTAGACGCTGTAGTGTTCTGGAACTCCCTGGCGCGCTTGGAGTTCTTGGGTGGGAACGCCGACGCCGGCCTGCTCATCTCCCCCAGTGGGGTCTTTGCTGTCAACGGATACTTGTGGATTCCCAAGGGGGCGCCCCATCCTGTGCTGGCTCAGATTTTCATCAATTGGCGGCTGAGCCCCGAAGTCCAGTTGCCCAATGATTGGCCCATTGACCACGGGCCCTGGTCCGAGTTCCATGAGGGCTTTCTGGGCCCTGCCTATGTGGATCGCATCCCAGCTTGGTTTCAAGCTGACTATTACACCTACTTCCCCACCCTAGACCAAATTCAGACCCAGTTCAAGACCCTGGATTGGGAAGCATACAACACCGGCGTCGACGAGTGGATGGACTACTACTCGGAGCGCCTCGGACTCTAAGGGTTTGAACCCCGGGGAGCGGCCGACTGGGCCGCTCCCCGGGCGGGAGATAGGCGTGATGCATGGACTCAGACGATTGTCCGCCTTATCCGGCGGACTCCTTCCGTCTTCCCGGTTATGGATCGTGGCTTTCCTTCTCCCGGCTGCGCTGATGGCTGTTCTCTTTTTGTATTACCCTCTCATCTTCATCGTTCGAATGAGTTTCACCGAGAAAGACACTTTCCTCTCGCCCGGCGGTCCTCTATACACGATCACCAATTACCTTGATCTCACTGGGCGATATGCGCCAAACATTTTAGTGACCATCAAGCTGGCTGGCTTAGCGACGCTGGTTGATTTGGCCTTCGGCTTCCCCTTTGCCTATATCCTGATCCGTAAAGTTCGCTATCGGGATCTGGTGCGCGCGATCATGGTCTTTCCCATGTTTGGGGCCCTCTACATCGCATTCGGGATGCGCTTTGTTCTTCTACCCGGGGGCTTCCTGACGCCCATCCTACAGCTCTTGGGAGTTGAGGGCGCCCAGGTCCTCTATGGCCTCCCCTCCACCGTCTTTGCCATGGCCATTTTCACCTTCCCTTTCATGGTGATGAACATCGGAGCCGCCCTGAGCAACCTTGATCCGATGCTCGAGGAGGCAGCCACCTGCCTGGGTGCTCGTCCTTGGCAGACCCTCGCCCGCGTGATCCTTCCCTTAGTCCGCTCCGGCGTCATCGCCGGCTGCCTGGTGTGTTTCGGGTGGAATGTGGGGGCCTTTGCCGAACCGCTCCTGCTCGGTTCTTTGGAGGAACAACGCTCTCTGGCCTGGACCCTCTATCAACGAGGAGTGGTCCAGCTGGATTACGGCCTATCGGCGACGATGGGCGTGGTCCTTTTGGCCCTGGCCTTTAGCGTGAATTATCTGTCCCTCCGCTACTCTCGAGGTGGCTTGGTCGAATGAACCTCGCTCGTCTTCGCCGCCACCTGGCCGATCTGATCAGCCATGCATACATCTGGGGATGCCTGCTCATTTTCGTGACACCATTCCTGGCCCTCCTCAGCTATTCATTCGAAAAGGTGGGGGGGGTTAGCTTAGTGAATTACGAATACGTCTTTGGGAGCTTCATGGACAACCTCCTCACCAGCGTCCGTGTCTCCGGGGCTGCAGTGCTCATCAATCTCCTGATCAGTCTGCCCGCGGCTTACGGCTTGGTCCGCTATCGCTACCCGGCGAAGGGGTTCATCCTCTCCGCCTTGACGCTGCCTCTCTATACCCCGGCTGCAGTCCTCGGATTGAGTTTAGTCTTGACCTATAATTTTACTTACAAGTTGACCACTTCCATCTGGGGTCTCGTCTTCGCCATGGTCGTGGGGACTTTCCCCCTGATGGTGGTGCCCATCGTCGTCGCTCTCAAGGACCTTCCCCAGGTTTTTGAAGAGGCATCCCTCTCCCTGGGGGCCACGCGCTGGCAGACTTATTGGCGGATCGTCTTCCCCCTCATCGGGCCGGGTATCAGTGCGGGGATCCTGCTCTCCTTCGTCATCGTGTTCAACGAATACCTGGTCACCCTCTTCGTCTCCCCGCCGGGCGTCACCACGGCCCCTCTGAGAGTCTTCAATTTAGTGAGGACGGCGGGACTGCTCAATACGACAGCGGCTTTGGCAGCCACCCTGCAAATCATCTCCTTCATTGCTGTGCTGATCTTCTTCCGGCTATTTGGCACGAGGTATCTGAAAGGGACTTACTTGATCTAATGGCGCGGGTCCGTCTGGCGGGGATTACCAAGCACTACGGGACGACAGTAGCCGTGCAGGATTTCAACCTGGAGGTCGTCGAGGGTGAATTCGTCACCCTCCTGGGTCCCTCCGGCTGCGGAAAGACAACCATCCTGCGGATCATCGCCGGGCTGGTCGAGCCGACTTCCGGTCAGGTCTACTTCGACGGTGTGGAGATAACCCACCTTTCCTCTAACGCAAGAAACATCGGCTTCGTCTTTCAGACCCCGGCTCTCTTTCCACATCTCAGCATCGCCCAGAACATCGCTTTTGGCCCCTCTGTTAAAGGCTACCCCCAAGCCGAGATCCAGGCGCGGGTCCAACGCCTATTGGCCATGGTCGACCTCGAAGGATACGGGGATCGCCTGCCGGCCCAACTTTCGGGGGGACAACAGCAGCGGGTGTCCTTGGCCCGAGTCCTGGCTACCGACCCTCGAGTACTACTCTTCGACGAACCCCTCTCCGCTCTGGACCGAAACCTTCGGGAGACTCTCAAGTACCACATTCTCGAGCTACAGCGAAAGACGAAAAAAACCGCTATCTATGTAACCCATGACCAATCGGAGGCCTTCGCCATCTCGGATCGGATCGTGGTCATAAACGCCGGTCGCATCGAGCAGATCGGTACCCAGACCGAAATTTATCTGCAGCCCCAGAGCCCCTTCGTGGCCGAGTTCATTGGAGCTAACAACAGTCTCGCTGGGCAAGTGCTGGAATACAGCCCAGAGGAAGCCAGGGTAGCCGCTGAGGGTTTCCATCTGCGCTGCCGAAGCGGGCTGCCTCTCGCGCCAGGGGAGCCGGTGCTGGTCTACATCCGCCCCGAAAATATCCAGCTGCTGACCGACGGCCGATCGGCCTCGCATCGCAACCTGTGGGAGGGAACCGTGGAGCGGGTCGTCTTCGAAGGTTCCGCCGCCCAGGTCCATGTGAATGTGAAAGGCCGGCTTTTCAAGGTAGAGGTCAGCGGAGCCCAACGGCTGGAGGTCATGGAGCTGGGCAAGTCGCCGATTTGGCTGGGGTTCGATGAGGTAACCCTCATCCCTCAAAAGAGCCCTCGCTAAGTTCACCGAAGAGAGTGAGCGTAACGGTAGCGGAGTACGGCCTACTCTCTTTTATCATTCCCACGAGCTCTTCGAGTTGGAAATCGCGCCGTAGAGGCGGATGCCTGATGGCCGACTACGATATCTTAGTGCTCGGCGAGATCAACGTGGATCTGGTGCTCCAGGCTGGGGATATCACCCCCGTCTTCGGACAGGAGAAGTTCGTTGAGCGGGCTATTCTGACGCTGGGGAGTTCATCGATGATCTTCGCCTGCGCCACCACCCGCCTGGGTTTGCGCACGGCCCTGGTAGGGGTAGCCGGCGATGACGAGTTCGGCCAGTTCATCCTCAGGGCTCTTCAGGAGAGAGGGGTGGACACCTCTCTCATTAGCCTAGACCCCTCCCTCAAAACTGGGGTGACCGTGAGCCTATCCACCCCCAGGGACCGGGCCATGCTCACCTTCCCTGGGTGCATTCCTGCCCTAGCAGCGGACCAGGTGAATCCGCAGATCTTCTCCCACGCTCGCCACGTGCATGTAGGCAGTTACTTCCTGCAGCAAGGATTGCAGCCCGGGCTTTTCGATCTCCTCCGAGCAGCGAAAAGGGAAGGATGCTCGACGTCTTTAGATCCGGGCTGGGATCCCTGGGCTCGTTGGAACGGCGGATTGCGCCAAGTATTACAACAAGTCGACATCTTCCTGCCCAACCGAGAGGAGGCCGCCGCCCTCACTGGGGAGTCGGTCCCCACCCTGGCCCTGGAGCAACTCACCCGCTGGTCGCCGGTGGTCGTGGTGAAGGGAGGGGCACAAGGGGCCTGGGCCCGTCGCGGAGACGAGTGGGCCTCTGTCCCGGCACTTCCGATCCCCGTGTTGGATGTCACCGGTGCGGGCGATGCCTTCGATGCGGGTTTTATCTTCGGGCTACTCCAGGGATGGAACCTGAAGGCCGCCCTGCGCGCTGGATGCATCTGCGGCTCTCTCTCCACGCGCGCAGTGGGAGGGACCGAGGGGCAGCCCACCTTTTCGGAGCTATGGGAGTGTATGCAAAAGTTTGATGATCCTGACGATCACTCTAAATCCGGCCATTGATAAAACCGCAACGGTCGAACGATTCACCCCCGGGGCCATCCACCGTCCTCGGACCCTCCTGGCTTTG
>JACPWV010000095.1 GCA_016196905.1 Chloroflexota bacterium
AGGTGCGCGCGCTGCTTCAGCCCGACGGGACCTTAATGGCCACCCGCATCGAGATCGAGGAGGACAGCTCAGGCAGCGGATCCGGCAGTAGCGGCTGATAGTACTTTTGGCCTATTCGCAGCCCGGCCACACATCTTCAGCCCAGCTTGTCCGTCTTCTATAGTGGACAGAGCTTAGCGGGAGGGGTAAGGCCTCTCTCCAGGTCGATAAAACACCAAAGGAGGTTTTAGCATGTTCGATTCGTTGGTTACCGTCGTCCTCGCCATCGTCTCCCTCGTTGTCGGTGCCGTTAGCGATGGCTCGGTTCAGGACCTGCGCCTGGAGTTAGAGCTAAACCAGGCAGGCATGGTGATCGGCGAGGTCGAGTTCATCGGGACGGTGGAGGAGATCTCCGCCGGGACCTGGATGGTGAGTGGCATGACAGTGCAAGTTGATGTCAGCACCCAACTGGACCAGGGCCTCTCAGTCGGCGATGAGGTTCGAGTGGAGGCCATGGTCTTGGCTGAGGGCGGCCTCCTGGCCCGTGAGATCGAGTTGGCAGAAGAGGTCGAGGCTCCGGCCCAGGACGAAGAGGAGGAAGACCTCGAAGAGGAGCAGGCCGAGGCACAACAGGCCCTGGCCAAGGCTGCCGCGGCCATCGCCGAGGCCCAGGCAGCTATCGATGAGGCCAGCGCTGCCGGGGCAGACGTCAGCGAGGCACAGGCTTCCCTAGACGAGGCCAACCAACTGTACACCGCGGCCCAGGCCGCCTTCGACTCCGGGCGTTTCGAGGATGCGAAGGACCTGGCCCAGAATGCCGCAGAAGCGGCCGACGAGGCCTCCGAGGCGGCGGAAGAGGCCCTTGAGGAGCTGGACGAATGCGCTGAGGAGGACGATGAGGACGACGAGGATGATGAGGATGAAGACGGGGACGAGGACGAGGCTGATGAGAACGACGAAGAAGACGTGGATGCCTGTGAATCCCACGACGATTAGAAACGCTGACTAGTCAATCGCCTTACTACCGCATCCCCTGCCCAGCGAGCCCTACCCAATCGGGTGGGGCTCGCTTCTTTATGGCTTAGAACTCGGTGGTGCCGGTGAAGTTGAACTCTTCAATCCTCAGGGCGGGCACGCTGATCGCCCCCAAAAAATCCTCCAGGAAGCTGCGGCCCACTTTGATCTCTCGCCCTACCCGGCTCACCTTGGCCAGGGCCTCCAGGATGCTCTGGGTGAAGCGCAGGTTCTTCACCGGCCGTGTCAATTCGCCGTGCTCGATGAGAAAGGTGCCATCGCGGGTCATGCCGGTGACAATCGTCTTCAGCGGGTGAACCGGGCGGACGTAGTGCAAGCGGGTGACCCAGATCCCCCGCTCGATGGAGGTCAATAACTCATCCCGGCTGGCATCGCCTTCCGTCATAAAAAGGTTCCAGGCAAAGGGGCCGGAGGGGTTGGGGGCCGGGAGGGCATGCCCGGTGGAGCTTTTACCCGCCTCGCGGCCGGCGGTGTAGGAGTCGTAGACCACCTCCCGGGCGATGCCCCGGGTGATCAGCTCGACCTTCTGTTTAGGTACCCCTTCAAAGTCGAAGGGCATGGGCAGCCCGCGGGGATCTCGACCGTCGTCCCACAGTGACACCCAGGGCGACGCCACGGGTTGGCCACGCTTCTCGACCATGAAACTGCGTTTTTCCTGTACCGCCAACGCGCCGAAGCCGAGGTAGCTCAAGTAACCGACCAGATCATCGACCGCGTACTCCTCCAGGATCACCACATGAGGGCCGGGCTCGATATCGATCGGGTTGCGGCTGCGCAGGGCCTTATGGATGGCTTCGCGGCCGATGGCCTGGGCATCGATCTCCTCGATGTCGAGGGCGGCGGCGGCGGCGTAGCCAGAGCCTCCCTCGGGCGCCTGGCCCATGATCACCGTGCGCAGATCCGCCAGGGTGGTGGGAAAATAGCCGAAGACGCCCAGCGAGTTGGCCACCGCGTATTCTTCGATGGAGGTTTCCAAAGCTCCCGCGGCGCTGAGGCGGGCCTCAGCGGCCGGACCACAGATCAGCGCCACGGCGCGGGCTCGCTGCTCGGGGGTGCAGCTGGCCGTAGCCTCGGAGAAGGCGCGCAGCGGCGGAAGGGGCAGTGGGGAAGGCAGGGAACGAAAGTCGGGATTCTCGGGCTGCAGGCGCGCCGTGGTGAGCGCCATCTCCAGCGTGCGCTCCAGAGCCTCCCGGCTAACATCATTGGTGGAGGCGGCCCCCAAGCGTTTGCCCGAGACCACCCGCACCCTGACCTGGACATCCACCTCCGCCACATGCTGATGAATGGCGTTGTTGGCGAAGCGAGTCAGCTGGCTGTCCCCGCCGATCACCGAAACCTCGGTCTGATCGGCGCGCGACTGGGCCAGAATCCCATGGGTGATCTCTCGAATGCGCTGTTCTCCCAGCAAGGTCTCTCCTTTCGGCGAGCTATCTAGGCGCCGCCGACGCGAGCATGGCTTCGGTGGTTCGACCGACCATCACCGCGCACATCCCGCCCCGCTGTGCCACGTTGACCACCTGCCGTTGGGAGGCGCGGCCCAGGATGCCGATCCCGTACTTGGTGGAGCAGAAGCCGCACACCATATAGAAGGGCTCCACCGAGATGGAGTTGTCCTCGGTGATGACCGGGAACTCGTGAGCGATGATGCGGGCCAGGCTCTGCACTACCCTGGAGCCCGGCTCACTCAGGGCGGTTTCGATGGCTTGATCCCATTCGGCCTCCTCCACCGAGGGGCCGATCAGCACATCCATCCCCCCGTAGGAGCGGTTGGGCTTGATGACTAGCCGCTCGCGATTGCGGCGGGTGTGCTCCACCAAGTCCACCACTTCGCCGTAAGGATCAGTCGTCTTGCGTTCCCTTAGCACGCGCGTCCACAATACGTGTCGACGAAAGACCTGCTGCTGCTCCGGAGTAAAGTAGCCGGCAAAGCGAGGATCGGTGAAGACTTCAAAGCAGCTCTTGTGATCGAAATCGCCGGCTAGGGAGGAAATCATCTGGTTGCGGCGGAAGAGGTGCTGAATGGGCCGTACATTCACCCCCTCTTCTTCGAGATCGATCAAATCGGAGAGCTCATAATCGCGGTAGGCCACATCGATCCTCCGATCCTGATAGAAGACCTCCCCGTCGACCAGCTGCAGCTCGGTGGGATCGGCGTGATAGACGGGTATGCCTCGCGCGCGATAGTAGTGGGTCAGGGTGGCCAGCTCATTGGGCCCGTCCATTTCGTACTTGGGATCGATAAAGCAGATGCTGCCTCCTGGTCGGCCGATCTGGTCCGCATGGTCCAGGATCTCCTGGATGAACAGCTCGCGCAGATCGTGGGCGCGCTGCAAGTCCAGCTCGGGTACCACTTGGCGCAGAGCCGGAACGACGACATCCTGCAGGATGTCCTCCAAAGTGGGCACCAGGTGGATGCCGCCCATACCCACCAAGTTGGGCTCCATGAAATGGAGCGCCTCCTTCCAGCTGGGGCTGGTGAAGTCGATCATCGCGTCCAAGCGGCCGATCACCGTATGCTGGGCACTGTGCTCTGGCCCCCAGGTTTCCCGCAGCCAGCGCTCCTCCTCGGGGGAGAGGGGTACCGCCTCTCGGATGGAAAGGTCGAGGAGATAAAGGTCGGGCATGCGCTTGAGCGCGGAGAGGAGGGTCAGCGAAACGTAGTGAAAATATTGCATCTGCTCCGGAAAGATGCCGCTGGGCCGGAGCATCACATTGATGACCTCCGGCCGGCCGTCGCGATAATACAGCAATTGGCGCCGCTCGGCCTCCTCACGCACCCGCCGTGCCAGTTCACGGATAGTCTGAGCCGGGAGCTCTCCAAAAGCCCTGCGCAGTCGACTGTCCAGGCTTAATCCCTGCAGCCCCCGTTGGTCCGCCGCCGGTAAGATTGTCTCCATCTCGTCCTCCCGCGACCCCCGACCCCCCATCCTCAGTCGGTGAACTCTTGGGTAAACATCACCCCGTAGATCCCTCCGTCCATCGCTCCGATCCCCACTCGCCGGAAAGCCGGAGAGAGGATGTTCTCGCGATGCCCCGGGCTCTCCATCAGCCCGGCGTGGGCCACCGCCACGTCAGGGGCCAGGGCGATGTTCTCCCCCGCCACACCGAAGGAGATGCTGGCCTCGATCAATCGATCCGAGGGGGACTTGCCTTCCGGGGTGGAGTGGGAGAAGTATCCGCGTCGGAGCATGTCCTCCGAGTGGGCGCGAGCCACCCGGCGCAAGTCCTCATCCATGATCAGGACAGGCAGGCCGGCCTTGGCTCGTTCCGCGTTGATCAAGGCCAGCATGCGCTCCTCAGCTTCCGGGTCGACCCGTACCTGGCTAACGGTGAAATGCAGATCGACCCGTTCCACGGCAGCCGGGCGGAGGGTGAAGAGCATCAGGGTCTCGGCCAGGGTCTCGCCGAAGGCCCGGCGCAGTTGCCGCTCCAGCGCCGCGGTCCCCTCCACCATGCGGCTCCCCACCGGGGAGGCCAGGATATCGCGGCGCAGGCCGGCGTGGAGGGGCAGCACCACCAGCGCGCTGAGCAAAAAGGCGGAGAGCAGCAGGCCGTTGAAGGTGGCCGGCAGAACGCCTAGGAGGCGATTGATCCGGGAGGCGCGCAGTCCCTCCGGCAAGCGGGTATAAAGCCAGCTAGCGCCCCCGAACAGGACCAAACCCGATAGAAGACCGAGAAGTAGAAAGCCCCCCGCTTTAGCCAAGCCCGGCGGCATGCTGCCGAGTTCCTGGATCGTCGTGGCCAGGAGTGGGTAGAAGTTCAGGGCGATTAGGAAGGAGAGGGCCAAGGCGGCTAAATCCAGGGCGAGACTCAGGAAGCCACGGTGAAGGCCCTGCCAGGCGTAGAGGGCCAGGAGGATAAGGATAGCCGCGTCGATCCAGTTGAGGTTCATGGTTTGAGATGATTCAATCCAGAAAGATCAAGCCAGGGTTTGAGGGCCCATCGGCGAGCTCAAGCGTTGCCCTCGCTCGATGTTCCAACCCGCCCACGCGGGCAGTTGGGCGAACCTCCGTGAAGGCGTTACCCATCGGGAGCGAGGGTGGCAGCACGCGTCCCACTCCGGGTCAGTCCTTGGGCGGGTCTGGTTTTCGAGCTTCAGCCAGAAAAGAGAAAGCTGACTCCAAAAAGAAGGTGGAAATAAGTGCCCAGAGCAGTCGGATCGCTGCCAAGACCCAAAGAGGGGGGCCGGCTCAACATCGATCTAGCGGATCACACCCACCTGCACGTTGCGGAAGCGGGCCGGTGCGGTCCCATGCCCAACGTGCGCCGTCTGACTGGGCTGGCCCTTGCCGCAGTTGGGGGTTCCCCACATCACCCAATGCTCGCGGTTGCAGATCGCATCGCAGGAGCCCCAGAACTGAGGGGTCATCCCGGTATAGGTGGCGTTCTTGATCAGAGGGCCCAGTTTCCCTCTTTGAATCTGGTAGGCGGTCTCGGTCCCAAATTGAAAATTCAAACGCTTATCGTCGATACTCCAGGATTTGTTGGTCTCCATGTAGATCCCCGCATCGGTGTCGGCGATGAGATCCTCTAAGGTCCAGGTGCCGGGCTCCAGGTTGATGTTGGTCATGCGGATGAGGGGGATGCGGTTCCAGCCGTCGGCGCGCATGCTGCCATTGGAACGCTGCCCGAAACCGCTGGCCGTCTCCCGTGAGCTGAGGTAGTTCATAAAGAGCCCATCCACCACGATGGACACTCGCTGGGCCGGGACCCCCTCGTCGTCATAGCCGAAGCTGCCCAGGCCATTCGGGAGGGTGGCATCGGCGGTGATATTCACCAGCTCCGAGCCATAACGAAAAGTGCCTCGCTTCTCTGGGGTGAGGAAACTGGTCCCGGCATAGCTGGCCTCCATCCCCAGGACCCGGTCCAGCTCGATGGCGTGGCCGCAGGATTCGTGGATCTGCAAGGCCAGTTGAGCTGAGCCCAGGATGATGGTGGTGACGCCACTGGGACAAGGCGCGGCGCTGAGGAGGGCCACTGCCTCCTCGGCGGTCTTGAGAGCGCTCTCCGTCAGGCCCATGTCGCGCACGAACTCGTAGCCCGCGGCGGCCATGTGGCGCCCGAAGGAGTTGGGGTAGGAGCGGGTCTGTACCTCATCCTGGCCCACGGCGGTGGCTTCCAAGCCGGCGCCGCTCTCGATGATCTCCTGCTCGATTAGGGAGCCTTCGCTGGAAGCGAAAAGCTGTCGTTTGCGCAGGAGTGTCATCCCCGCCTCGGCCACCGTGATCCCCCTCACGCGCTGCATGGCCTGCGCAGCGCGCAGGAGCAAATCGATCTTCTCCTCCAGGGCTACTCGAAAGGGATCGATCAGCACAGGGGTGCGATAGCTGCCCCGGTGCACCTCGGGCGGTCCCAGATTCACCTCCCCGCCTAAGGCGGGCTTGACCAAGGCGCTGGCCTTGGCGATGGAGACCGCCCGCGCCGCTTGCTGCTCGACCTCCTGCACCTCCAGACGCGAACTGGAGGCGAAGCCCCAAGCTCCATCGACAATGACGCGCAGGCCGACGCCCTGATGGGTATCCTGGGAGAGTCCTTCCACCACGCCGTTCTTGACCACGATGTTTTGGCTCAGCACATCCACGATGCGCACATCCGCATAGGTGGCCCCTTTGAGTTGGGCGATGTTCAAGGCCCGTGTGGCCAAGTCTTTCATCCACGCCTCTCCGCAATTAGCTGGCGCGAGCGTTTTAGAACTGGGAATCGACGACGAGCCTCTACCTTA
>JACPWV010000103.1 GCA_016196905.1 Chloroflexota bacterium
ACCGGAGGCGCAACCGGGATAGGCCGCGCCACCGCTCGGGCATTTGCCAGGGAGGGCGCTAAGGTCGTCGTCATCGACGTTAACGTACAGGAGGGCGAGCGGACAGTTCGCTTGATCCAGGATCGCGGAGGTGAGGCCCGCTTTATCCGCGCTGATGTCTCCCAGACCGCCGATTGGCAACGGTTGGTTGGCGAGACGGTGCGACACTACAGTCGCGTCAATGTCCTATTCAACAACGCTGGCATCGAGGGTGCGCTGGCTCCCACCGCCGACTACGCCGAGGAGGCGTTCGACAAAGTCTTGGCAGTCAACTTAAAGGGCGTCTGGCTGGGAATGCGGGCGGTGATTCCCCAGATGCTCAAGCAGGGCAAGGGGGCGATCATCAACAGCGCCTCGATCCTGGGGCTGGTGGGTTTCGCGAATGCCGCGGCCTACACTGCCAGCAAGCACGCCATCATCGGGTTGACCAAGGTGGCGGCTTTGGAGTACTCTGCTCAAGGGATCCGCATCAACGCGGTCTGCCCAGGGTTCATCAAGACCCCCATGATAGAGCGGGGCTTGGGACAGCTTCCCAATGCCCAGGAGACGATGGACCAGATCGCTCAGCTCCACGCCACAGGTCGAATGGGAGAGCCCGAGGAGGTAGCAAACTTGGTTCTCTTCTTGGCTTCCGATGCTGCGTCTTTCATCACCGGGGCGGCTTACCTGGTGGATGGAGGCTATACCGCGCGATAAAAAAGGACCTCACTCATGGGCATCTAACACCGGAGGTGATGACCATGTCCCAGACAGAGCAAACTACCATGGGAGCCGAGGTACGAATCTCACGAATCCTGGTCCCCACTGATTTTTCGCCCGGCGCGGAGCCGGCCTTGCGCTGGGCCGCCACTCTGAGGCAGGTCTTCGGGGCTGAACTCATTCTGCTCCACGTCCTAAACCTGAATATGGCGGCTCTGGCAGGACTTCCGTCAGACTTCCTAAGGGTGCCAGCCGCGGGTGAGCTGCTCCAGCGCATCCGCGACGAAAGCGTGGAGGAGATGTCGCGTCTGGCCGCCAAGTATCCAGGCGCACGGACTCTTATCCGCGAGGGCTCGCCGCGACCGGTCATTCTCGAGGTGGCCAAAGAGGTGGGCGCCGATCTGATCGTGATGGGCACCCATGGATGGACGGGGCTGACCCAACTCCTTTTCGGCAGTGTGGCGGAGCATGTGGTCCGGCACAGCCCCGTCCCTGTGCTCACCGTTCGCCAGGACGAAGCGCAGTAGACGACCTCTCGCGCGCCAGTTCCACTTCGACCCGTCTTCGGAACCAAAAAGCATCGTGCGGAAAATGATCTCAGGGGTGGTGGATAAGGAGGTGCCGTCCGAAGAAGTGATCTCCTATGCCGAGGGACGCTTCGAACTTCGCAAGCGCCTCCTGGGGCTAGTTTTGGGGCCGCTCCTCTTCCTTCTGGTCCTGCTCTTGCCAATGGAGGGCCTCAGCCAGGAGGCGCACTTGCTGGCGGGCGTGTTTGCGTGGGCGGTGGTTTATTGGGTGACCGAGGCCCTGCCTGTGGCGGTCACCGCGATCCTGGCCTCCGTGTTGTCCATCGCCCTGGGCATCGCCCCAGCGGCCATCGTCCTGGCCGCCTACGGAGACCCCATCATCTTCTTGTTCATAGGAAGCTTCATCCTGGCCGAGGCGATGCGAGCCAGCGGCCTCGACCGGCGCTTCGCTTTCGCGCTGCTGCGCTACACCTGGGCCACCAAGACCCCCGCCCGTGTCATGGCCACGGTCGGGGTCATCACCTGGGTGCTATCGCTTTGGGTCAGCAACACCGCCACGACGGCGATGATGCTCCCCGTCGGGGTCGGCATCCTCAGCAGCCTCGGGAGAGTAGGGGATGCGAATACGAGCAAGTTCCCGATCGGGCTATTGTTGATATTAACCTGGTCGTCGTCCGTTGCCGTCGGTATCCCGGTCGGATCCCCTCCCAACTTGATCGCGATCGGCATGATCCGGGATCTGGCGGAGAGGCGCTTATCCTTTTTCGACTGGGTCGCGGTCACGATGCCTATAGCGATTCTTATGTTGATCCTTTGCTGGCTCATCCTGCGCTATCGCTACCGGGATGATCGAAGCACGGAGGGAGACATTCGGAAGTACGTGGCCATTGAACGCGAAAAACTAGGGCGCTGGACCCGCGCCGAGATGAACGTCGCGTTCGTTTTTCTGCTCGCCGTGGTTCTGTGGATGCTTCCTGGGGCGATCGCCATGTTCTCTTCGCCCGACGCGCCGATCCCCCAGTTCTTCGAGAAGCACCTCCCAGAATCTGTGGTCGCCATGATCGCCGTGGGGAGTTTACCATGACCTGGAGACAGGCTGCGCGGATTGATTGGGGAACGATCCTATTGTTCGGCGGCGGCCTGGCGCTGGGGCGGCTGATGTTCGACACCAAGCTCGCCGAGGCGATCGGGAACATGGTGGTCCGGACTTCTAGGGCCGAGAGCCTCTGGGAGCTCACGGCGGTCGCTATCGTGATCGGCGTGGTCCTCTCCGAGGCATCCTCCAACACCGCGTCGGCGAGCATGGTGATCCCCACCGTGATCACGGTCGCTCAGGGCATGGGGTTGAGCCCCATCCCACCGGCGCTGGGGGCGGCCCTGGGAGCGAGCTTCGGGTTCATGCTACCGACCTCCACTCCTCCCAACGCTATCGTCTACGGCTCGGGACTGATTCCCCCGAGGGAGATGATCACCTCCGGCATCTGGCTCGACGTGACGGGGGCCATCCTCATTTGGGTGGGGCTGCGGGTGTTTTGCCCACTCCTTGGAGTCATGTAGCTCCGAGGAGCAGAAAAGGAGGGTCGATTGAGATGAACGAAACAGATCAGTGGGTAACGAATCTGCGTCGCGAACTGAACGGTGCGGCGCTTTATCGGGCACTCGCCGATGCCGAGCCAAACCCCAACCTCGCGGAGGTCTACCGTCGTCTGTCGACGATCGAGCGCCGACATGCGGAGACTTGGGCCGAAAGGCTGCGTCAGGCCAAGGTTCACCTCCCGGAGTTCCGACCCTCCTGGCGTACGAAGATGCTGATCTGGCTGGCACGAGGTTTTGGGGCGAGTCTGGTGCTGCCCAGTATCGCATCACTGGAGCAGGTGGATAGCCACGACTACGTCCAACAGGCAGACGACCGGACAGTCAGCATGGCTGCCGACGAACAATCCCACGCCCGGCTGCTACGTCATATCACACAGTTTCCTGGCCGCGGTCTAGAGGGTGGAGCCGTAGCTCAGCTTGAAGGCCGTCACCGCGCCACCGGTGGTAACGCGCTGCGCGCCGCTGTGCTGGGTGCCAATGACGGGCTCGTTTCCAACCTCAGTCTGGTCATGGGTGTGGCCGGCGCCGAGCTTCCCGGACCGACGATCTTAATCAGCGGCCTGGCGGGTCTGTTGGCCGGCGCTTTCTCCATGGCCCTGGGCGAATGGCTCTCGGTCCAGAGTTCGCGGGAGCTCTACCAGCATCAGATCCGCATCGAGAAAGCCGAGATCGCGACTGCGCCCGAGGAAGAGCTGGTGGAATTGGCGCTCATCTATCAAGCCCGAGGACTCGACGAAGCGCAGGCTCGCCGACTGGCAGCCCAAATCATGGAAGATGAAACCAGCGCACTGGAGACCCTGGCCCGCGAGGAGTTGGGCATCGATCCCAAGGCATTGGGCGGCTCGGCTTGGGAGGCAGCCACTACCTCCTTTCTGCTTTTCGCCCTGGGCGCGATCGTGCCCGTGATCCCCTTCCTCTTTGTCGCAGGGATGACAGCGGTAGTGATCAGCTTGCTAGGGAGTGCAGTGGGGCTGTTCGCGATCGGCGCTGGAATAACCCTATTCACCGCTCGCAGCGTCGCCGTCTCTGGCACGAGGCAGGTAGCCTTCGGGCTAACTGCGGCGACTATCACCTATGCCATCGGGCGGCTGATCGGCGTGAGCATCGGTGGGTAAGCCAATGCTCCAGGTTCACGATCTGTCCGATCTGATCGAGAGCGACCGTCAGGACGTCCTCTCTGTCTCCCTCGACGTGGACCCTACCCAGCCCGAACATCAGGCCCTCGTTCCCGCCTATCGCATCTGGCTGCGCAACACCCTGCGCGGGTTGCTGGAGGGGTTGACCAAAGATGTGCGACGTGTGGCTGGGAAGGTGGCTGAGCGTGTGCTCGAATATGTTGAAGCGAATCGGCCCAGAGGCCGCGGACTGGTGCTCCTGGCCGCCCCCGATCTTTGGCGCGAGTACCTCCTCCCCTTCCCCGTCCCGAATCGCGTACATTATGGCCGCCCGGATGTGGTCCCGCTGCTTTGGGCGCTAGATGAATATGAGCCCTATGCCATCCTGGCCGTCTATCGAGACCATGCGCGCCTCCTCCTGGCCTACCTGGGACGGACGACGGTGGTCGAAGAGGAGGCCCTGGAATTGGACACCAGCGATTGGCGTTTTAAGGCGGGACGACAACCGACCTTTACGCAAAAGATGGGAATCGGCGCCAGCCGCGGCGCTCAGCGAGACACCTTCGAGTCACGAGTTGAGGCGCAGGTGTATCGCTTTTGGCAGGGCGCGGCTGAGGCGACGGCCGAGCTGTTAGGCGCCCGCGGTGTCGAACGGCTGATCATCGGGGGCTCGGAGGGGGCAGCCAACGCGGTGCGAGACCTCCTGCCCCAGCCGGCACGGGGGAGGGTGGTGAGCATGGTCCCCCTCCCAGCCTATGCTGACCTGGCCGAAATTCAGAGGCGAACCCTGCCCGCAGCCCTGGCCGAGGAGCGCCGGCGAGAGGCAGAGCTAGTCGCCGCAGTGCTCGAGCGTGCCGCTTCCCAGACCGGTGCCGTGGTGGGCGTGGTCGACACGCTCTATGCGCTCATGCAGGGCCAAGTCATGACCCTGGTCGTGGACCGCGATGTGGAGGACAATGTATGGCGCTGCGCCCGGTGCGGCTATGTGAGTGGCGTATCCATCCAGACCTGCCCGACATGTGGAGGCGCTGTTGAACAGACTTCGCTCCCGCAGGTGCTTCCCCTGCTGGCGCGACGCAGCGGGGCGAAGATAGAGCTCGTGGGAGGGGTTCCAGCGGAAAACTTACGGCCGCACGAAGGCATCGGGGCATTCCTCCGTTATGTGTCGAGCTAGATAGCATTTTTAATCGAGGTGATTAGAATAGTGCAGCCAGAGCAAGCCACAAAGTGAGGAGGTGCCCATGACCCACGCTGAACAGCTGGCTGCATTCGTGGTGAAAGCGTCGTATGCTGACCTCTCCGAGGCCGCCCGTCAGCAGCTCAAAATTCGGGTGTTGGACTCCCTCGGCTGTGCCATCGGTGCTCTGGAGGCGGTGCCCATTCGGCTGATCCGAACGCAGATCGAAGATTTTGGCGGCGCTGGCCACTGCACGCTGATCGGCGGCGGGCGCACCGCCCCGGACCGGGCGGCTTTTTATAACAGCGCGCTGGTGCGCCAGCTCGACTTCAACGACAGTTATCTGGCCAAAGGCGAGACCTGCCACCCCAGCGATAACCTGGGGGCGGTGTTGGCCGCGGTCGAGTACGCCAACCGCAGCGGACGAGAACTCCTGACCGCCCTGGCGGTGGCCTATCAGGTGCAGTGCCGTTTGAGCGATGTCGCGCCGGTGCGGGCCAAAGGGTTTGACCACACCACCCAGGGGTCCTACGCCGTCGCGTCGGGAGTGGCCAAGGCGCTGGGCCTGGATCAGACTCAGACCGCCAACTCGATTGCCATCAGCGGAACCGCCTTCAACGCGCTGCGGGTCACCCGGACCGGCGCCCTCTCCCACTGGAAGGGCTTGGCCTATCCCAACACCGCCTTCGGCGGCACTCACGCCGCCTTCCTGGCCATGCGGGGCATCACCGGGCCCGCCGAAGTCTTCGAGGGCAATAAGGGGTTCATGGATTCGATCGCCGGTCGGTTCAGCATCGACTGGTCGCGTGAGGACCTGGAGCGGGTGAGGCGCACCATCATCAAGAAGTACAACGCCGAGATCCACTCCCAGTCGACCCTAGAAGGCATCCTGGAGCTTAAAGTGGAGCACGGCTTTGCCGCCGCGGATGTGGCGCGCATCGAGATCGAGACCTTCGATGTGGCCTACCACATCATCGGGGGCGGCGAGGAGGGCGACAAAACCATGGTGAGGACCAAGGAGGAGGCGGACCACAGCCTGCCCTACATGGTGGCCGTGGCCATCCTGGACGATCAAGTCATGCCCGAGCAGTACCACCCGGAGCGCATCCAACGAGCGGATGTCCAAACCCTGTTGAGGAAAGTCGGGGTGCGACCCGTGGAGGCCTACAGCCAGCGTTTCCCAGGCCAGATGCCCTGCCGCATTTCTCTCACACTGCGCGATGGTCGGAAACTCGTGAAAGAAAAGGAGGACTATGAAGGATTCCACGCTCGCCCCATGCGCTGGGAAACGGTGGTGGACAAATTCGAGCGGCTGAGCGAAGCTTATACCGATGCAGCCTTGCGGCGCGATATCGTGGACACCGTCGCCAACCTGGAGGCCTTGCGCGTGGCCGACCTCGTCTCGCTATTGGCCAGGGTTCGTCTGCCTTCCGGTTGAGAGGACAACCACTGCCCTAAGGGCGAACACGAAACCGTACCCAAAGGAGGATCAGCGATGGCTCAATCCCAGTCGAAGGGGAACGAGCGAGCCTTTCAGTTTCTCAGGATGAACCAGCGTCCAGCCAAGCCCCGCACGCGTGGGGTGACCGAAATCCGCGGGCCCTACTACACCCCCATGGGCAAACGCTATCTGCAGGATGTGCTGGAAACGATGGGAGTTTACGTCGATGCGCTCAAGTTCGCTGGCGGGTCCTTCAGTCTGATGCCGCGGCAGGCCGTGAAGGAACTCATCGACCTGTGTCACAGCCACGACGTCCTGGTGTCCACCGGCGGCTTTATCGAGTATGTGTTGACGCAGGGCGCTGAGGCGGTCGACCGCTATGTTCAAGAGTGCAAGAGCTTGGGGTTCGACATCATCGAGATCTCCAGCGGCTTCATCACCATCCCCACCGACGACTGGTTGCGACTGGTCGAGAAGGTGCAGAAGACAGGGCTGAAAGCCAAGCCCGAGGTGGGGATTCAGTTCGGGGCCGGGGGGGCAACCTCGGCCGCCGAGCTGGCGGCCGAGGGGACCCGCGACCCGGGATGGGCCATCGCCCAGGCCAGGCGCTTCCTGGAGGCCGGGGCGTACATGATCATGGTCGAGTCCGAGGGCATCACAGAAAACGTCTCGACCTGGCGGACGGACGTGCCGGCCAAGATCGTCGATGCGCTGGGACTGGACAAGGTCATGTTCGAGGCGGCCGAGCCAGAGGTCTTCGCCTGGTACATTAAGAACTACGGCCCCGAGGTGAACCTCTTCGTGGACCACAGCCAGATCGTTCAGCTCGAATGCCTTCGCTCGGGGATCTGGGGAACCAAGAGCCTCTGGGGTCGCGTCCTGACTTATAAGGGTTGATGCACCCACCCGAGTTCGTATGTCCACCAAAGCAGCCATGAGCCTCGTAAAGGCTGGGCGGAGGCATCTGGCCTGAGTAGGTAGTGGCTCAAGCGACGGGTTCACCGTCCACCATCCGATGGCGCGAGGCTGCGGGTGGCAAGCTCCTGAGGGAGAAAATGGGTCTTGGGGTAGCTCTGGGCATACTAAGCATAAGGTCAGATGTCCCGAATAAGAGGGTCTTTTGACTCTATATTTTGTCGGTGTCCAGGGATAAAATAGAAACGAAGCACAGTGAAAGGAGGTGAAGATCGATGTCCCTCACACCCAAAGAGTTATGGACCGT
>JACPWV010000034.1 GCA_016196905.1 Chloroflexota bacterium
GTTCTCCCAGTGGCCAAAGGGTTGAGAGGAGAGGATCAAGCTCATTTCTTGAAGCGTGAAACCGCGCTCGTAGAGCAGGGAGATTGCCTCGGTGTTGAGGCCCGGGACGCGCACGCTGAAGCGATCCACTCCTTGATCCGAGAGCCGCTCCAGGGCGAAATTGAGAATGGGCCGGACATCGTCCTGGCGCAAGGTGGCCAGCGGCCCGATGGTCCCATCATCGGAAAGATAAGCATAGGCCACCGGGTTGCCGGCGCGGTGGAACAGGTACGAACGCATCCCCGGCACCCCCAGCCAGAAGCGGTGGTCCACCTCCCGGCGTACGCCGCGGACCTCCTCATCCAGAGCGCCCAAGGCTCGCAGGGTCTCCTCAGAGAGCTGGGCCACTTCGAACTCGGGGGGTTGCTTCTCCTCAGCCGGCGGCGCGATCTCGGTGATGCTCCCTTGCAGGTGAAGGAGAGGGACTCGAGGGAACAGGCCATGGCGGGCATAGAGGGAGACCGAAACCCAGTTGGCGGTGTCGGCGTAGGCGGCGCGCACCTCGATCCGCCCGCGGTAACTCCCCTCCAGGACGCGGGTCAATAGCTCGCGAGCGATGCCCTGCCCCTGGTATTCGGGGTGCACCACCAGGTAAGAGAGATACCATAAGCGATCCCGCGGGATGCTGCAGGTGAACCCCACCAGGCGATCCTTGGCCTCAGCCACCCAGAACCCGCCCTCGCTGGTGCCCAAAAAATGGCGCCACAAGGGTAAAGAGTCCTGGAAGTCGATCTCCAGCAAAGGCTGGTTGCGTTCCCGCGCCGACTGATTGAGGGCTTCGATCAGAGCCTGGTGGGCACCGTGCAGATCACGCTCCTCGGCCAGACGATAAGCGATCTTCACCTACTGGCAACCTTTCTAGGAATGAGGCCATCGATTTAGGACAACACTGAGGGGACGCTAGGCATTATAGCGCGAGGCGTGAACAGCGTCAAAGCGATGATACGCCGGGCGAATGTGCAGGTCCCGAGATTCAGCCTCGATGTCTCGCCCTCTCGTGAGGATCGGCGTTTGCAAGACAGCACGGGGGACTCGGCCCGCCATGGTACCGGTCCCAGATCGCCCACGAAAACGGGAGCCCCCCATCCATGGCGAGGGTCGATGAGGAGCAGAACTGAGCTGCGGCAGAGCGAGAGGCCGCTCAGCGAGCTCGGCGGCGCCAGGTCAGAGTGCCCAACACGAGGGTCGCCGCCAAGGCGAGAATCTCGAGCGCCCGTAGAGGTGAGAGGGTGAAAGGAGACTCACCCTCAAAGGTCTCGCCCATGCCGGGCACGCGGGGAGCGATGGGAGCCGGGGTAGGGATCGGTGTGGGCGGGGGAGTGGCCAGGCCTAGGTCGGCCGCGCCGGCAGTCTCGGTGGGCTGAGGTGTGGGTGCCTCGGCCGCTGTGTAGGGGGCCTGGGGGGCGGGTGTGCCTACTTCCAGAGCCCGGGATTCCTCGGAGGGCGCTGGTGCGGGGGCCGCGGGGAAAAACATAGCGGGCCCCGCGAAGAATTGGGATCCCACATCGATGCTCAGCATGCAGACGAAGACCGCCGCGGCCAGCGCGGTGGCCCCGCGCAGTGTGGCGTACCCCCGACCGATGGAAGGTGACGGGATCAGACCCGCGGCGAAATCGCGCGGGAGGGGGAGCGGGGGCAGGCGGTGCACCCAATCTACGGTCTGACGCAGTGTCTCCAATTCGCGAGCACAACTCGTGCAGCCCCGAAGATGCGCATCGACCTGTGCGCGCTCGGCAGGGGGGAGCCGCTCGTCCAGGTAGGCGGAGAATAGCTCCTGGATGCGCTGGTGCTCGTTTCTTCGCCAACCTTTCCAGATCATGTTTGCCCTTGTATCCCTAATCGATACGCTTCATCGCCTAGAGAGTCCGTGGGTCGCCATCAAAATAAACTGAATCTCCAGCTAGTCGGTCGAAGAAAGTTATGACCCGACCTTAAGACGGTAGCGCTGAGGCAAAAGTTCCCCATGGGCCAGCAGATAATCGCGCAGGGCGGAGCGGCCTCGGCTGAGGCGAGATTTCACCGTGCCCAGTTGGGTCTGAGTGATGTGGGCGATCTCCTCGTAGCTCAGCCCCTGGATGTCCGCCATCACCAGGATCACGCGCTGCTCGGGGGGCAGAGAGTCAATCCCCGCTTGAATCACCCGCTCCAACTCGCGGCCCATAACCTCTTCTTCGGGGGCGCGGCCGGGATCCCGGAATTCGATCTCGCTCTCTTCGCTCGCCATGAGCTCTTCAAGGGAGAGCGCGGGTCGACGTTGGCGATGGCGCAGCTGATCATAGCAGGAGTTGGTGACGATGCGCAGCAGCCAGCCTTTGAAGGACCCTCCCCGAAAGCTGCGCAGGGCGCGGTAGGCGTGCAGGAAGGCGTCTTGGGTGGCGTCGGCTGCAGCCTCGCCATCGCCGAGGACGCGATAGGCCAGGTTGTAGACCAGGCCTTGGTAGGCGCGCACCAGCTCCTCGAAGGCGCGCGCATCCCCATCCCGCGCCGCGGCGATGAGCGTTGCTTCATCCATCAGGCCTCGACTTGACGCATCCCTGCGTGGATTCTATAATCATCTTGTATTACACCGAGTTTCGCATCGACGGAGTCATGGGAATGCGTCCCCCCCGGGCGTTCCGTCGATTCGAAGATCTTACTTACTGATCTACCCTGCCGAGGTGGCGGAACAGGCAGACGCGCACGACTCAAAATCGTGTGGGTTACCCCCGTGAGGGTTCGACTCCCTCCCTCGGCACCATCATTATAACGGAGATCGCCTTCTCTGTTAGGCGAACTCAAGAGCGTCCGCCTAGGCGGAAAAGGGCCCGCCTGGGCCGTTTCGCTTATAATGACTTCATGCGGGAGTGGCTGTCGTCTCCTCTCCGTGTGGGAAGCATTGCTCTCGCCCTGGGCGTGGCTCTGGGGTTGCTCATCGGCTATGGGGTATGGCCGGTGGAGTACACCGATGTGGACCCCATCGATCTCAGCCAGCCCGAGCAGGAGGCCTATATGCTGTTGGTCGGGCAGGCCTTCACCTACGACGGTGATTTGGCCCTGGCCCGCCAGCGATTGGCTGCCCTGGGGCGGGCGGATTACGGCGTCGATGTGATGCGCTTGGCCGAGGAGTATGCAGCGCGTCCCGACAAAATCGGGAAGGTGGCTACGGCATTGGAAGCGCTGGCCGAGGCGCTGCGCTCAGGCTCCCAGTAAACCCGGCCATGCGTAGCTTGCAGTTCGCTTTGCTGATCGGGATGGTGGCCGGCACGGCTATCGGATTGAGCACCGCCTGGTTGATTTTCCCTTCCCCGCTGGCCAACGCCAAATGGGCCCAACTGCGCGAGGAACACAAGCGCGATCTCGTGGCCATGATCGCCGCGGCCTACGCCGTGGATGGGAATCTGACCGTTGCCCAAGCGCGGCTCTTTCGCCTGGGCCTCTCTGACCTGCGAGCCACCCTATCTGAACAGGCGGGCGGGGATCCCGCCAGCGCCCGCCTGGCCGCTGCGCTCTTCCCCGAAACGGCACCCAGTCCGGCCACGGTACCCAGCCCGTCCTCAGTCCAGGCCACTCCGACGCGCAGCGCCGTCGCCCGTTCGAGTCCCACAACGGCCGCGCGCCCGACGGCCACCCCGCGTGAGGCGCGGTATCGCCTGGCGGAGGCCCTGGACCTGGGGTGCAGTGCCGATCATCCCCAGGATGCGATCGCGATCTATGTTCGAGCCAGCGATGGGCAGGGCCTCCCCTGGGTGGCGATTCGGCTGGGGGGTCCCCGGGGCGAAGATCTCTTCTACACCGGCCTGCGCCCTCAGGTCGATCCCGGCTACGCGGATTACTTGGTGACCGCCTACGGGAGCTATGAGATCGGCTTGGCCGACGAAGAGCAAAACGCCTCAGCCAAGCTCAGGTTCGAGGGTTGCCTGAGCGAGGACGGGGAACAACATCGCGTGTGGCGGGTGATCTTTGAAAGGGAACCCTGAGATGGTATACTCGATCAGGTTGGGCCTGGCTGGGTGTGGCCATGAACACGAGTAAACGGATCGGGCAGACCGCGCTGGTGGTGAGCGGTGGGTTGTTGTTGGCGGTGGGACTGGTTTGCGGGTTGATCTATGTTGCCCTTCCTTTATTTTATCGAGCCGCTGATCTCATCCAAACCCATTTGCTGCCGGCCTCTTGCGCCGGTTTGGCCCTCCTGGGAGGAGCCCTCCTGGCTTACCAGGGTATTCGCGGCCTGTTGGATCGCCCCTCCCGCCTTTTCCGACCTCCCCGCCCCGGATGGCTGATCGCGCTGTTCTTATTAGCCTTGCTGGCAGGGGAAGGCATCCTTCTCCTGGGCAGGCGCTCTCCCCAGATAGCGGCCTATCTCTTTCCTCCCTGGCATTTCATGGCAGCGCTGATCCCCTCCTGGGCCGTGCTGGCCTTTGTGGCGCGACAGATCCCGGCGCGGGAGGGCTCGCCCAACTCCTGGCGGATGATGATCGTGCAGTCGGCCTACGGGGCGATGATGGTTCCTCTCTTGGCCTTCGCCCTGGAGGCGAGCATCGTGGGGTTGGCCTCCATTCTTCTGTTCCTGGGTCTCTCGAGCATCCCCGGAGGAGTTGAGCGTCTGCGCGAGATCGTCTCCCTTCTACAAAGCCCTTCGCTTCCCCAGGACCCGCAACAGATCGGCGCGCTTATTTTGTGGCCGCCCATCGCGGCCTTGATCGGACTGGGCCTGGTGGTGGTGGCGCCTTTGGTGGAGGAGCTCTTGAAGCCGCTGGGCGTGGCCTTGGCCGCGCGGCCCGGGGTCCAGCGGAGCGATGCCTTTCTGTGGGGGGTGGCCGCCGGGGCCGGCTTCGCCGCGGCGGAGAGCCTGTTCAACGGCCCCCTCCTTTTGGACGCCTGGGGGGCGGGGATGCTCGCGCGTGGGGGCGCTACCCTGGTTCATACCTTGGCCAGTGGCTGGATTGGGCTGGGGTGGTACGCAGCGATCGTGGAGGGGCGCTGGCTGCGCTTGCTGAGGAACATCGCCGGTGGCTTCGCTCTGCACGCCTTGTGGAACGGGCTGATCGTGACCCTGGGCCTATTGGCCCTGGCCAGCACGACCCAGCTCCCGGTTTTGGAAGGCAGCCTGCTAGCGGGCCTTATGGGCCTGTTTCTCGGTGGTTCGTTGTTGGTCTATTCGGTCATCCTGGCGGTGACCCTGCTGCGCCTCAGCCGGCGACTCGGCGGCGAGTCAATCGTGGGCGAATTAGCACCTCCGTAGGTGAGTCGCGATCGCCCGGAAGCGAGGCCGTGGGGTGAGAAGCTGGTGACATGAGCTTATTCCTTCTGATCCTTGTCGTGCTCGCCGGGGTCCTCCTGGTGGAGGCCGCCCGCCTGGTGGCGCGTGGAGCGGATGAACTTATCCGCCGCGAGTCGCCCGACCCACCGCAAAGCCCGGCCGACTACGGACTGCCCTATGTGGAGGTGTGGTTCCTCAGTCGAGATGGGCTGCGTCTGCACGGTTGGTTCATCCCCGCGCAGGGATCTCCGCTGCGCTCTCGGGACGATCCCCAGTGGTCGATGGGCAACCGCGGAGTGGTCATCTTCTGTCACTGCCGTTTCGGAAGCAAGGACCCCGATCTGAAATACGTCCCCGATTTCCACACAGCGGGTTACGGCGTGCTGCTTTTCGATTTTCGCGGGCATGGGCGCAGCGAAGGACGCTACAGTTCCTTCGGGTACTACGAACGAGGCGATCTCCAGGCCGCCATTGATCTTCTGGAATCGAAGGGCTACTCCCGCGTGGGCGTGTTGGGCTTCTCCCTGGGTGGCGCGGTGGGGATCTCCACCGCGGCCATCGACCCGCGCATCGTCTGTGTGGTTTCTGACGGGGGTTACGCGGAGCTGAGCAAGGTGGTTAGGGCCGGGAGCGTGGAGCGGGGCTACCCCCCTTGGCTGTCGAAGGCCTTCGCTCCGCTGGTGCTGTGGTGGGCCAAGCGGCGGATGGGCTGCCGCCTGGAAGAGGCGGATCCCATCCGCTGGGTGGCGCGCATCGCCCCGCGGCCTCTTTTTCTCATCCACGGTGAGATCGATCCATATATCACCAGCGACGATGTTCGCCGCTTGTTCGCCGCTGCCGGAGAACCCAAGGAGTTGTGGATCGCCCCCGGGGCGGGGCATCGTCGCGTAGAGGAAAGATATCCAGTCGAATATGGCCAGAGGGTGCTCGGCTTCTTCGACCGCTACCTGGGTTCCGCTGGGGGGTTATATAAACAGGCGATGCCTGCGGAGGGTGAGCATGAAGCCGCTGCGCCCCTTTGATTTATTGGCTATCAACCTTTACTGGTTCTCGCTGTCCTTCTTCTTAAATGGGCTGGGACGGTTTATCCAGCCCGTTTTGGTGGCGGCCCTGGTGGCCCCCGAGATCAAAAATACGGCTCTGGGGGTGCTGACCGCCTCGGGGCTGGTGGTGGCCACCGTAGTCCAGCCCCTGATGGGCGCCGTCAGCGACCACTCGACGCTTCGCTGGGGCCGGCGGCGCCCCTTCATATTAGCCGGCACCCTTCTAGATTTCGGCTTCCTCGTTCTCATCGGCCTCTCCGGGAACTACCTCCTTCTGTTCGTGGCCATCCTCCTTGTGCAGTTCTCAACCAATACCGCCCACGGGGCTCTGCAGGGGTTGATCCCCGACTTGGTCCCACCCTCCCAACGGGGTAAGGCGGTAGGGGTCAAGCAGTTCCTGGAGTTTGCGGGGCTGATCTTAACTTCTATCATCACCGCCCGCTTTCTGGATCAAGCCCAGGGTTTCTTCGAGAGGGGGCAGCCAGCTCAGGCCCTGGGCCCCATCTTCACCGCCCTGGGGATCATTATCGCCTTGCTGGCCGTGGGGCTGGTCCCGACCCTGCTGTGGGTTCGGGAGCGACCGCTGGGTGCGAGTTCGGAAAACAGGGCTCGGCCGAGAATCAGCGATGTCCTGAGGGTCGATGTCCGAGCCAATGGGGACTACTTCTGGCTCCTGGCGGGACGGGTTTTCATCTTGGTGGGGCTGAGCGTGATCACCACCTTTGCCATCTATTTCTTCTCCGACGTAGTCCGCCTGCCCAACCCCGTAGCGGTCACGGGTAACCTGATCGTCACCGCCGGTTTGCTCACCCTCCTGGTCACCTATCCCGCCGGTTATCTGACGGACCGCCTGGGCCGTAAACCCTTGAACCTCATCGCGGGCCCCCTGGCCGCGGCCGCGGCCCTGGGGCTGCTCACGGTGACCAACCGCACCCTCTTCCAGCTGGGTCCCCTGGCGGTGACTGACATCCTGGCCTACGCCACCCTCTTGGGGTTGGCCTCTGGCGTCTTTCTCAGCGCCAACTGGACCTGGGCCACGGATCTGATCCCCCCTGCGGAAGCTGGCAAATACCTGGGCCTGGCCAACCTGGCCAACGCCGGTTCGGGGGTCCTGAGCGGCTTCGTAGGCGGGCCGATCATCGACTTCTTCAACGCACAAGGGCCCGGACTGGGCTACAACGTGGCCTTCCTTCTGGCCGCGGCCAGTTTCTTGCTGGGGACGCTGTTGATGGCCCGCGTTCGGGAGACGCGGACAAGGCCCGCGCTGGTGCCGGAAGGGGTCTGAACTCGAGCCGCCGAGTCACAGGAACGCTGCTCGGTCCCGGCTCTTTCTATGTGAATGTTTGACCCCGCGCTTCACTGAGTAGCCCACTCATCGTTGTCGGACATGGATCGCACCGGCAGCAGACGGGGTTTTCCTTCTCCAGCCTGGGGTCTGACCATGTTGGCCCTGCTGGCCAGCGCTTGCTGGGCCCCACCTTCCCCACCCACGCCCACGTCACCCTCGTCCTCGACCCCGACGCCGCCTCCCGCTCACACGCCAGCCCCAACCTCGACTCGGATCTACGGTTTGGCCGACGAGTATGAAGTAGGGGTGGCTCTACTGGTAGGCGGGCGCTATGAGGAGGCGATCGCCGCCTTCGACCGCGCCATCGCCCGCAGTCCCCAGGATAGCCAGGCCTACTTCAGTCGGGGGCAGGCCCACCTGAGCCTGGGAAATTACCGCGCCGCCGTCCGCGATTTTACGCAGACCATCGCCTTGTCGCCGACCAACGGGGAGGCGTACTACCTGCGCGGCGTCGCCCGCGCCAAATTGGGGGAGTACGCCCTGGCGGTGGCCGACTACTCCCAGGCCATCCAGATCGATCCCCAGTTCGTAGAGGCCTATTTGGGACTGGGCGAGGTGCTCCCCTATCTCGGCCAACTGGAAGAGGCGCTCGCTCAGCTCAACGTCGCCCGCTCGCTGGCGCCCGACAACCCGGAGATCTACCACCTGCGGGGTGTAGTCTATGCCCAACTGGGCCGCTACCCGGAGGCCATCGCCGATTTTCAACGCTATCTGGAGCTCTTCCCCGAAAGCCCTCTGCGATCCGAGGTGGAGTTCGTCATCCGCATCCTGCGTGAGCGTCAGGAACCCTTCTAATTCCCCGACTGCCACAGCAAAAACGAGCCCGCCAGAGGCGGACTCGTCGTTTTTTAAGGGCACGATCGATTATCGGCCTAGAGATCCTCTCTATTCACTGCGCTCCTCCACGGAGAGCGCGATCTGGCGCGATCCGCGACGGAGGTGGCGATAGATGAACACCCCGCCCAGCGCCAGGAGGGCCACTGCAATGGGGATATCGAAAGGACGCAGGAACTCGCGCACCTCCCACCAGTGCTCGCCGAAGAAGTACCCGCCCCAAGCCAGGGCCAGGCACCAGGGGAAGGAACCGGCGAAGGTATAGAACAAGAACTTGGGGAAATTCATACGGGCCACCCCCGCCGGGAAGGAGATGAAGGTGCGCACGATGGGCAATAGACGGGAGAAGAAAGCGGTGGCTTCGCCATATCTACGGAACCAGCGCTCACCGACCTCCAGGTCGTGGGTCGAGATGAGCAAGAAGCGACCGTAACGCTGGAGGAAAGGCCGGCCTCCCAGGGTGCCCAGCCAGTAGGAGGCGGCCGAGCCGATGGTGCAGCCCAGAGCACCGTAGAACCCGGCCCAGAGGAGGCCGCCGGGCTCCTCCACCAGCATCCAGCCGGCCAGGGGCATGATGATCTCGCTAGGTAGCGGGATGTTGGCGCTCTCGATGGCCATGGCCACCACCACCCCGCCCCAACCGATGCCCTGCATCAACTGCTGTAGAAACAGCACGATCTGCTCTTCGATGGCTTGCATACCAGTGTCCTCGAAACGCGACAATTATACAGATGGGTGATCGATCAAGCAATCGCTCAAAGGTACCATTTCGAAAATCGCCGCTTGGGAATCAGGAGCGACGACGAGGCCTCGCAGCCGATCTCAGGCCGCTGGCCAACAGCGCAGATAGGGTGAGGCCGGTGATGGCGTAACCTACCCATTCGTCTAGAGTCCGCCCATGTCGAAGCTCGATGGATACCTCGGGGCCGGGCTGCGGAGACAAGACCATAAAACCCACTGGATCTGGATGGATCGGAATGGGTCGGCCATCTTGATAGGCTTGCCATCCTGGGTGATAAGATTGTTTGACCAAAATGCCCTCTCCCTCTTCTAGCGGAGTACGGATGAGGATGACATCCGGGCTGAGCGAGTTCCAACGCAACGAGCCGCGGGGCGCCCTTTCTACAGCCTGCACATAGGCCTCCAGAGCCGGGCGATCCAGGACGCTTTGAATAGTCGGCAGCCGCGCGAAGTCCTCGAGGCTGACCAACTGTACCATTTGCGGCTGGGCCAGGGGCACCTCGTAAACGATGTCGCCGTTGTAGTCGTAGATCTCTGGCAAGAGTCCCTCGAATTTCTGGGGGTAACTGAAATCGCGGTACTGGACCTGGAAATAGGCCCTCGATTCAAAGGTGTTAACGACCAGGTATCGGATATTCAGGGCCTTCGCCCAAAGCACAGACAGCTCACCATCCTCGCCCTTACGAATCTGGAAATCGACGTGGTCCCACCAAGGATGAACGGCGGCAAAATCGGCTCCGCCCCTCAATTGAGGGACATCGGTGAGTACGTTCAACCAGAAGGCATGCGTACCGGCAGCATAGACCCGCTCGCCATCCTGGTGATCCGCTAACCAACGGGCGATTTGAAATTCGCTGGTTTGCTCTACATCCGCCTGGCCCACCGTAATCGCCCAGGCTTGGCTTAGGAAATTAAAGCTCAGGGCAGTTATGGCCAAGGCGCTGACTGGGAATAATCCGCGTCTCAGCTCGCGCTGAAAAGGAAGCTCCTTGTCCCGGAGAGCCTCTGAGCCTGCATGGAACAACGTTCCCAGCAAAAGGGCGAAAGACATCTCCCACTCGGGGATATAACGGGATGCGAAGGGGGTGATCCGCCCCACGTACCAGGCCAGGGCCGCCAGGCCATATAAGAGCGTGGCTCCCAGTCCGATGAAGAGCGCCTGGCCTTGCGGTTTGTCTATTAAGCTCCTCACCAGCACCACTCCCATCAAGAGGCCGATGACGACTAGAACTAGGATGTTCGCCAGTAAGCCACCTCCCCCGCCGAACTCCAGAGCGGCGGCGATGAAGGGGAGATTGTACCAAAAGGCAGACAACCCAAAAGCCCAAAGCGCGCAGGCGACAGTCACTCTAAGCTTTCGGGCGAGATGGCCCTGGAAGGCTTCTGAGATAAACAAGACAAGCGCCAACAGCGCGAAGCCATAAAGGGCCGTCGTGCTGGTAAGGGCGATGAGGCTGATCAGAACCGCAGTGGCGAGGTAGCCCCGGCGCTGGCCATGGCGTAAGGCGTACAAGAAGGCGAGGCCGGCTAAAGGCACGAAGGTCAAGGCGGCGATGTGCGGGCCCTCTCCATAGAGTAGGAGGACGACCAGCCGCCAAGGGGCGTAGCCCAAATGGGCCCCTACAGACCCAACCTCGGGGAAAAGATAGCCCAGTGAAGGGATGACGGAGTAAATCCAGGCCGCGAGGAATGCGGAAGAGGGGCGGCGGGTCAGATGGTACACTAACATATACAGTGCTGCCGGGTTCAATACGTAGAATGAACCGGTCACCACGCGATAGGCCTCCGAGAGCGACAGGTCAGGGGCGATTCCGTGGAGAGCGGCGATCAGAAAGGGGAGTAAGGGCATGTAAAACAGGTGGAAGGGGAATCCGGAGTACCACACAGGGTTCCAGCTGAGGTGAGGAAAGTTTTGGGCGATAAAGCGCGCATCGGCGATAAAGGCCGATTCGATGGACGCGATATAGCGGGTATAGGCGCTGTTGAAGAGGGGATATACCAGGGCGATGTTCAGGGCGAGGATGAATAGGAAGCCACCCACCATTTTTAATCTCGAGAGGAGGTTATCGTCTGAGGATCCCGTATAGAGCGGTTGCACTCGATGGCGATGAGGGATCGACATCGGACTATGTGAAAAGGGGGCAGCGAGCGTAGGACCTGTTCCTGGTTTTCCAGCGTTAGAGGATTCCATAGCTAAGGTGTGGGTGGGATTTTGGTTGGATTGGCAGGTGCGTTTATTATCCCCTGGGGTCCAATCTTGTCAAAACAGGCTGGGAAGATCTTCCCTCGAAAATAGATCGCCCCTCGTTCAGAAGGGCGATGCCTGGATCGCACAAACCGAAAGGTCAAGCCAGCGCAGGTTCCTCGTCCCAGTCCTCCGGCTCCTCTAGGGGGACAAGGATGAACCGATGCGAGAAGTGCCACAGAGCGAAGAGCCATAAGATGATGAGTAGGGTGCCGGCGTAGTCGTGGAAGATCACTGCGGGGAGCTGGCCGAAGTGGAAGGCCACCAGCGCCACCACGGCGATGCGAAGTAGATTCAGAAGAAAAGTGCCCAGGAAGCCAAAGGCCACCGTCTCCCACTTGCTCCTGCGGGAATAAGAGCCTTGCAGGCCGGTGACCAGTGAGAGGGCAAAAAGGATGAAAGCTTGCCAGCCTACGCAGTTCCACGAAATGAAGAGGCTGACCGTCTTGGAGCCTGCCTGCAAGTAGAGCATCTGATCGCTCACCGAGGCGGAGATGCCTAGGGGCCACAAGAGCACGGCGATGAGGCGGGCTTCGACGGGTGCCACCCATTGGCGCAAGATGAGATCCCCGCCCAGCCGCATCACTAGGGCGGTCAAGAATTCGTTGAAGGTGGTGATGAAGGGCATGAACAGGAACAGGAAAGCTGCGGCCAGCAGCAGCCACCGGTAGGCCGACCGCTCGCCTCCCTGGGGGATCGGGTAGCTCTCGATCAAGGTCTGCGGTTCCCTCATCGCACCCGCCTCCCTTGGAACAAGGCGCGGCGGCCCCTACCCAGCCGGGAGGCCAGGAAGGGGATGGCCAGGGCCAGGGGCAGGAAGGCCAGAGAGGCCTCGGGCACGGTGATCACCGGCGTATCCACCCTGGACATCTGAGCCGAGTTGTCATAGCGGATTTCGAGGTCGGGCCCGCTCAGATAATGGAACCCAAGGCGCAGCCGTTGTGGGTTACTGGCGCTAAAGGTAGCCCCGTTCGTTGAGAAGCTGATGGTCATCGGGCTTGTGCTTGAGCTGGTGAGGGTTTGATTGGCCGATTGCCCTAACACCTGGCAGGAAGTGCCATCCGCATTGCAGGAGCTCAGGGTCACATAGAAGGTGAAATCGCCGTTGGTACCTGGAAAGTAGAGGATCACACTGGTGGGGCCCGCCGCGATCCCTCCATCGTCGTTCCCGGTGGGATAGATCTCCGTGTACCAGAACCTTTCGGGGTTGCTGGCGTTGAGGAGCAGCTTGTCCACGGCGCCCGTCTCCGCCGCTCCATTGGTGTTCATCCACCGCCCGGAGCTGGGCGCGGGGCTGCCCGGGGGCGCGCTGGGATGGAAATAGAGGCTGTCCGGGTTACCCACCGCGGTGGGCACGAAAACGGACATCCCGAACAGGGTCATCAGGGTGGCTGCCATCATGGCCGCCACAGCCTGAGCCAGGCGCGGCCGCTGCGACTGGCGCCGGCTCATCAAACGGATCGGCCATAAGGTCAGGGTGCCCCGTCCATGGGGATAAGCGCTGGCGGCCAACCCGGGGACGGGCGCCGGCTTGCGGCGCGGCCCGCGGGGCAGGAGCCAACTGAATTTCTTGCCAAAGCGGAGCTTTCCAATCGCCTCGGTGATCCGCCCTGACTTGGGCGTGCGATGCCAACCGCCCTCGTCTTTTTCCAACAGGCCCTTCAAAGCGGCATACCCCTGGTAGGGCACCAGCAGATAGGTCAGCAAGATGAAGGATAATATCCCGCTCCAGTTGCGTCGAACCCCTTTCTCTAGAAACAGGCCAGAGAGGTTCATCAGGATCAGAGCCAGGGCGTTGGTGAAGACCAGCGACCAGCCGAGGAGGGAGGTCCAGTAGGGGATGTACTGGTGGAAGACGAGTTCGGAGAAGAACCAGGCAGCGGTGCCGGCGATGAAAAAGACGGACTGGAGGTAATAGGGGGCGTAGTAAATGAACTCCAGTTTCTCAGCCAGGGACAGTTTGGGCGAACGGAGGATGCGCGTGAAGTAATTCTTGACGTTGAAGGTATGGCCTTCGGCCCAGCGCATCCTCTGGCGGGTGAGGCGTTGGAAGGTAGAGACGCACTCGGCCGGGGCCTGGATGTAAGGGGTATAGAGGATCTTAAAGCCCTCTAAATACAGGCGCAGGGTGAGCTCCCAGTCCTCGGTGATGCTGGTGCCCCAGCGGAGTTGGCGCAGAAGGTCGGCACGGATCATGAAGACGGAGCCGGAGATCATCTTCATGGAGCCGATGAATTCCTGCACCGGCCGCTCGATGACATAGCTGCCGCTGAATTCGGCGCGGATGCCTCGGGTGATCCAGTTCTCGCCCGCGTTGAGCATGTGCCATTGATAACCCTGGACCACGGCCACGCGCGGATCGCTCAGCACCGGCCCCTGCTCGTCGTAGGCCACATCCCCGTTGGTGCCGTAGAAATAGGCCAGGAACTGCTGGAGGATGTCACTGGGGGGAACGAAGTCAGCGTCGAAAACCACCACGAACTGGGTGCGTGGATCCATGCGTTCCAGGGCGTTCTGCAACGCGCCGCCCTTAAAGCCACGCCGGTTGGACCGATGCAGCACGCGAACCCGGGGGTGCTGGGCCCAACGCTCCAGGACCTGCATCGTCTCATCGGTGGAATCATCGGCCACCAGGACCTCGTAATTCTCGTAGTCCAAGGTCGTGCAGGCGGTCAACAGGCGGTCGACCACTTCGGGCTCGTTGTAGAGGGGGAGGTGGATTGAAATGAACGGCTCCTCTTTGAGGCGCACCGCGGGGATGCGACCGTTAAGACCGTGGGAGCCGTTGCTCCCGTTGCTTCCCAACACCAGGGCCACTCCGCCGTAGTACTTCAAGGCGTAGATGAAAAAGAGAAAGCCGAAGAGCAGCCCCAGCAGGGCCAAGCCGTAGGTGGCGACAAAGGTCAGGGAAGAGAGAAGGATCAGGGCGATGGTAGCCAACGCCAACGCCGGCCAGCGGAGGGTGCGCAGCCCGGCCAGCCTCGCCTTAGCAGGCAGATCCAGCGCGGAA
>JACPWV010000080.1 GCA_016196905.1 Chloroflexota bacterium
TCCCAGGCCTGAATTTGGCCGTTCCAAAGCGGTTCCGGCAGGCCGGGAGCGCCGCCGGGACCGGGCTTGTTGCGGAACGCGGTAGTGTTCCAAAGGAAGTTGACGCGATGCTTGCTGCCGATGGCCTGGTCGCCGCGGACGCTCCACTTGTCGGTGGGTATTTCACCGTCTCATTCTTCACTCAAATCTTGTGGGCTCTCGAAGTCGTTAGCGAGGAGGCATCCCTCGAGGGTCTATGGACCTCATCGCCGCGTCGCTCGATTAGCCCGAACTGAAGATGTACGGCGCGATTTTGAATAAAGAGCAGGCGGAGATCCTGCGCCGAGAGCGCATCCTGGTGCAGGACCTGCTTTCCACGCTGGAATCCTGGCAGATCCAGCCTGAGGATCGCGAGATCCTGCGCGAGGCGCTGCTCCAGCTCGACGAGTTCTTTCTCTTGGTGGTGGTCGGCGAGTTCAACTCCGGCAAATCGGCCCTGATCAACGCACTCCTCCGCGATCGCTTTCTGGAGGAGGGGGTGACCCCCACCACCACCCAGATCCACATCCTCAAGCACGGAGAGCGGGGCGGCTGGAGCTTGCGCAATGGTGAGGTGATCCACACTCATCCCGCCGAGTTTCTGCGCCAATTGAACATCGTGGACACCCCCGGGACCAACACTGTGCTGCAACGCCACGAGGTGGTGACCAGGCGCTTCGTGCCCCGCAGCGACCTGGTCCTCTTCGTCACCTCCGCCGATCGCCCTTTCACCGAAAGCGAACGCGTCTTCCTGGAACAGATCCGCTCCTGGGGCAAGAAGATCGTCTTTGTGATCAACAAAGTGGATATCCTGGCCAGCGATGAAGAGGTGGACGAGGTCTCCACCTTCGTGCGCGAGCAAGCCCAAACCTTGTTGGGGATCGTCCCGGAGATCTTCCCTCTCTCCGCCAAATGGGTACTGGAGGCGGGGGGTGAGCGGGCGCCGAGCCGCAGCCGTTTCGCTGCCTTCGAGGAATACATTTTCAAGACGCTGACCCAGGATAGCCGCATCCGTCTCAAATTCCTCAACCCCCTGGGCGTGGGCCAGAAAATCGGCCAGACTTACTTGCGCCTTGCCCAGGAGCAGCAACGCGTGCTGGAGGCCGATCTGACCGTCCTGTCAGAGATGGAGGGACGTCTGGAGGAATATCAGCGCGAGGCTAGCCGTGAGGCCGAATACCATCTCTTGCAGGTCGACCAAGTGCTCCACGAGATGCGCGCCCGCGGCGAGGATTACTTCGATCGAACCCTGCGCCTGACTCGCTTCTTCGAACTGCTCAATGCGCGCCTGCTGCGCGAAGGCTTCGAGCGCGAGGTGGTGGCCGAGGTGCCGCAGCAGATCGAGCGGCGGGTGCGCCAGGCCATCGATGGGATGATGGACGCTGAATTTAAGCGTTGGCGCCAGATGCTGGGGGAACTGGAGCGCGTGAGCACGCCCGCCCTGCGGGGGACGGTGCGCGCCGGGTCCGAGTTCGAGGGCGAGCGGCGCCGCCGCATCGAGGGGCTATTCGGCGCCGCCCAAGAGGTGGTCGCCCGTTACGATAAGCATGCCGAGGCTCAGGAGTTGGTGGATCTGGTGCAGGGCGCCTTGGCCCAGACCGCTCTGGTGGAGGTGAGCGCCCTCGGAGTGGGAGCGGTGCTTAAGGCCATCCTGGCCACCACCGCAGCAGACCTAACCGGGCTCCTGGCAGCGGGTGTGGTAGGCGTGTTGGGCCTGTTTGTGCTTCCCTACCAACGCATGCGGGCCAAGGCCAAGCTACGAGACAAAACCGAGGACCTGCGCCGCCAGCTGCGGCGCGTGCTGGGCGGTGAGTTCCAGCACGAGCTGGAGCGATCCCTCGAGCGCATGCAGCGTACCCTCAAGCCCTTTGCCGAGTCCACGCGCAAGGAACACGATCGGCTCCAGTCAGTCAGCGAGAGCTTGGCCAAAACTCTTCGCGAACTTGATCAGCTGCGGGCCCGATTGGGAGAAGAATAAGGGCACGGTCCAGGCCAGGTCGCAAGGTTGCGAGAATCGTCCCGACCCGACTCCTTCGAAAGGGGCCTCAAGCTCATCAATGTCCGAATTTCTCGAGGTGGCAAAGATGGCCGCGGGCGAGGGCGGCCAGATCGTGCGGCGAAGCTTCGGCACAGCATCGGTACAAGCTAAAGGTGAGTACGATCTGGTTACCGAGGCCGATCTGGCTTCCGAACGACGCATCCTCGAAATTCTGCGTGAGGCGTACCCCGACTTCAACGTCTACGCCGAGGAGTCGGGCTCCTCCGCCTCAGGCGGATCGGGCAGGGCATCTACGCCGAGGAGTCGGGCTCCTCCGCCTCAGGCGGATCGGGCAGGGCAGCCACATCCGCCTCAGGCGGACGCGGCTCGGAGTACACCTGGCTGGTGGACCCGCTGGACGGAACCCACAACTTCGCCATCGGCTTCCCCTACTTCGGAGTCTCCATCGCTCTGCTTAAAGGCGAGGCGGCGATCCTGGGCGTGGTCTACAACCCGATCACCGACGATCTCTACACGGCCGAGCGCGGGCGCGAAGCCCTGGCCAATGGCCAGCCGCTGAAAGTCGCGCCGTCGGATAGCCACCTCGATCGGACGAATGTGGCTTGGGGGCAGGGACATCGCCTGGCGCGTGAGCTGCCGCGCGCCCAAGAGCTCCAGCAGCGCATCGAAGATCGAGAAGCTGGCGCGCTGATCGCCCAGGAGGCCGGCTGCATCGTCACCGACTTCCGAGGCGGCCCCTGCAATTCGAGTACGCGCCGCATCCTGGCCGCCAGCTCTCCATCGATCCACCGGGCGCTGCTCGAGCTCACCCGGGACGCGGCTTGAAGGGGTTCTCGATTTGCGTTGACATTTGGGATAGAATTAGGGGATGGTCGAATTTTAGCAGGATCTGGAGCCGGTAGGTCCTAGGGGCTAAGGACCGAGCCTTCATCGCGCGGCTTCCCGGCCTCCCCAGGACACTCCTTGTAAGGGTCGAACTTGGATCAACTCGCCGTCGACCTAAAAGTTGAGCGACGATCCCTCCTCCAGCGGGGCCTGTGGCTGGAGTACTTCACCGTGGGCTGGAACGCGGTGGAGGCGCTGATCTCCATCGCTGCCGGCCTGGCAGCGGGCTCCATCGCTCTGGTGGGCTTTGGGCTGGACAGCGTGATCGAGTCCCTCTCCGGGGTGGTGTTGACCTGGAGATTGCGCAAGGAGTTGGCCGAAGGCCGCAGCGAAGAAACTTCCATGGAGAGGCGCTCGATCTTCTTCGTGGGGCTGACCTTCTTTCTACTCTCGGCCTACATCGTCTACGAGTCATCCCGCAAGCTGATCCTGCGCGAAGCGCCCGAAGCGAGCGCCTTGGGAATCATCATCCTCATCATCTCGTTGATCATCATGCCGCTTCTGGCCTGGGCCAAGCGCCGCACCGCAGGCGAGCTGGAAAGTCGGGCGCTGCTGGCCGATGCCAAGGAGACCCTGGTGTGCGCCTACCTATCGCTCACCGCGCTTCTGGGGGTAGGCATCAACGCCCTGGCCGGTTGGTGGTGGGCCGATCCGGTGGCCGGCCTGCTCATGGTGCCCTGGATCGCCCGCGAGGGCTGGGAGGCAGTGCGAGAAAACGCCGGCCATGAATGACCATTGCCAGAGGATAAGGAATCATGCCTAAAGCGTTCCCAAAAGCTGGACTGGCTGGACTGATCGGGGGTGTGTTTCTTCCGAGGACCTGGCTTGTGGAGGCTTACCCGATATGGCTTGACATCTTTCCCATCGTTGTTCTGGCCGCGACGGGAATCATGAGCGTGACTTTCATTGGCGCCAAAGCTAAAGGCCCCACCCTTGCCTTTGGGTACGGTGCATTCGGCGGCCTCGTAGCGGTCACTGTTGTACCTATTGGTTGGGCCTTGGCTGTCTATTTCTCACAACTATCACCAGATCGCCGCCAAGAGATCGACATTCTGAGGTGGATCATCCAGGCCACCCTCATCCCGCGATCACTCATCATAAGCCCATTGATTGCCGGACTCAGCGGTGTGTTGTGGAAATTGTCGAGTGATTATAGGAAAAGACTCCAACGACAACTCTTCGCGATCGTCCCTAGCAGAACGTTCTGGGTGGGATTGATCGGAGGATTATCCATCCTTCCTTTTCTAAGTTCTGGCCTGATTACTGGTGGCTGGATAGAGGGAGGATTTGCTGATACCCTCTTTATTTTCTTTGCTTATAGTCTCTTCACTGGATTCTCGCTCGGGATATTGTTATGGCCTTTTGGTCTACCTCTCGTCATTATGGCAGTGACAGGAGGTGTTGCAGCCTCTATTGCCACAACGGAAGTAAAAAGCTGGACTAACGCCTTCTGGCGCGGGTCACAATCGGGCCTCGCGGCGGTGATCCCGCTGTGGATTGGGTACTTTCTCCTTATGACCCAACTTTCAGAAAGAGCAGGGCCGGCTCCATCCCTTGCTGGTGAGTCAGTCGCCATCTTGGCAATGATCGGATCTTCCTTCCTTATCGCAATGACCATAATTAGCCCCATTTTAGCAGGAATCGGCGGAGTGGTGTGGAAGCTGACACTTGGTCGTGGGAAAGTAATAGCGGGATTCAGGCGCTAGATAGGGTTTCCTATGCCTCAAAATAAGATCGTCGTGCGCGGGGCGCGCGAGCACAACCTGAAAAATATCGACGTGGACATCCCTCGCGATAAGTTCGTGGTGATCACGGGGCTCTCCGGCTCGGGCAAGTCCTCCTTGGCCTTCGATACCATCTACGCCGAGGGCCAGCGCCGCTACGTGGAATCCTTGTCGGCCTACGCGCGGCAATTCCTGGGCCAGATGGAGAAACCGGACGTGGACCAGATCGAGGGCTTATCGCCGGCTGTCTCCATCGATCAAAAAGGGGCCTCCCATAACCCGCGTTCCACCGTGGGCACGGTGACCGAGATCTACGACTACCTGCGCCTGTTGTACGCCCGTATCGGCCGACCCCACTGCTACAACTGCGGCCGACCCATTACCCAACAATCGGCGGAACAGATCGTCGACGCGGTCACGAATTTACCCGCGGGCAGCAAGATCATGATCCTCACTCCGCTGATCAAAGATCGCAAAGGCCACCACCAAAAAGTCTTCGAGGATATCCGCAAGGCTGGCTTCGTGCGCGTGCGCGTGGATAAAAAGATCTACGATGTGGACCAGGCGCCCCAGCTGGATCGCTACAAGATGCACACCATCGAGGCGGTGGTCGATCGCTTGGTCATCCCTGATGCCCACCCGCCTGAGGCGGGCGATGGCGCCCAGAAAGGGGAAGCATCCGAGGAGCGAAAAGCGCTGCGCTCTCGCCTGACCGATTCCATCGAGACCGCCCTGAAGCTGGGGGACGGTGTGGTGGTAGTGCACAACGCCTCGGCCCATCCGCCTCAGGACCTGCTCTTCTCCGAACACATGGCCTGCGTGCACTGCGGGATCAGCCTGGGGGAGATCGAGCCCCGCACCTTCTCCTTCAACAGCCCTCACGGGGCCTGCCCGACTTGTCAGGGCCTGGGCACGCGCATGGAGATCGACCCCGACCTGGTCATGCCCAACAAAGAGTTATCCCTGGCGGAGGGGGCCATCCAGCCCTGGAGCCGCTCCGCCACCAGCGAGACCTATTATTACCAGCTGATCAAGGCAGTGGCGGAGCACTACGGCTTCTCCATCAACGTGCCGGTCAAGCAGCTCAAGCCGAAGCACCTGGAGTGGATCCTGTATGGCACCGGCGATCAACTGATCACCCTGCGCTACCGCAACCAATACGGACGCCTGCGCGAATACGACACCACCTTCGAGGGCGTCATCCACAACCTGGAGCGCCGCTATGAAGAGACTTCATCCGACTATATTCGCTGGGAGATCGAACATTACATGACCACCCGCCCCTGCCCGGCCTGCGGGGGAAAGCGGCTCAAGCCGGAGAGCTTAGCGGTTCGCATCGCCGATCGTTCGATCACCGCTGTCACCGCCCTGTCGGTCAAGGAGGCCCTGCGCTTTTTCCAGGCGCTTCCTGAGCAGCTCAGCGAACGCGAGCTGGCCATCGCCAAGCAGATCCTCAAGGAGATCACTGCCCGCCTGAACTTCATGGTCGATGTGGGCCTGGATTATTTGACCTTGGATCGATCGGCCACCACCTTGTCGGGGGGCGAGGCGCAGCGCATCCGACTGGCGACTCAGATCGGCTCACAGCTGATGGGGGTCATCTACATCCTGGACGAGCCCTCCATCGGTCTGCATCAGCGCGACAATGCGCGGCTCATCCGCACCTTGCAGCAGATGCGCGATCTGGGCAACACCCTGTTGGTGGTGGAACACGATGAGGAGACCATGCGCTCCGCGGATTGGATCATCGATCTGGGACCGGGGGCGGGCGAGCACGGCGGTCGGGTGGTGGTGGCCGGGCCGGTGGAGAGTGTCATCGCCCATCCCGAGTCGATCACGGGTCAATACCTCTCCCGCAAAAAATCGATCCCTCTCCCGCCCCAGCGGCGACCGGGCAACGGGCAGTCTTTGATCGTGCGCGGGGCGGCGGAGAACAACCTTAAGCAGATCGATGTCCACATCCCGCTGGGCCGGTTCATGTGCATCACCGGCGTTTCGGGTTCAGGCAAAAGCACGCTCTTGGTAGAGGTGCTCTACAAGAAATTGGCTCAGATCTTGCATCGGGCCAAGGAGAAGCCAGGCCGGCTGGAGGGGATCGAGGGGGAGGAGCACCTGGACAAGGTGATCAATATCGATCAGTCCCCCATCGGTCGGACGCCCAGATCCAATCCCGGCACTTACACCAACGTCTTTACTCATATTCGCGATCTCTTCGCCACCCTGCCCGAAGCCAAGCTGCGCGGCTACAAGCCAGGGCGTTTCTCCTTCAACGTCAAGGGAGGCCGCTGCGAGGCCTGTCAAGGGGACGGCATCATCAAGATCGAGATGCACTTCCTGCCCGACATTTACGTGCCCTGTGAGGTGTGCAAGGGGAAGCGATTTAATCGCGAGACGCTGCAGATCCGCTACAAGGGAAAGAACATCTCCGAGGTGCTGGACATGACCGTGGAGGAGAACATGGAGTTCTTCTCCAACATCCCCAAGATCCGGCGCAAGCTGGAGACGCTGTACGATGTAGGCCTGGGCTACATCAAGCTAGGCCAGCCCTCCACCACCCTCTCGGGCGGCGAGGCCCAGCGCATCAAACTCTCGCGGGAGCTGTCCAAGCGAGCGACCGGTCGCACGCTCTATATTCTCGACGAGCCCACCACGGGCTTGCATTTCGACGATGTGAAGAAACTGCTCAATGTGCTCAACCAATTCGTCGACGAGGGGAACACCGTGATCGTCATCGAGCATAACCTGGACGTGATCAAGAGCGCCGACTGGATCGTCGATTTGGGACCTGAGGGGGGCGATGCCGGCGGCTGGGTGGTCGCCGAGGGGACGCCCGAGGACTTGGCCCAGATGAAGCATTCTTATACCGGTCAGTTCCTGCACCAAATCCTTCTGGGCGGAGGCCTGACCGGCGTTCGTGAAGATGGCCATGGGCAAGAGGAGAAAACGGCTAAGAAAACTAAGAGAATGAAGGCAGAGGTTGGAGATTAGAAGTTGGACGTCGGAAGGAAGAGGGGAAGAAATATCAGCATCAGCCACCAAAGTCGCGATAGCCGAATCTGAGCTGTCGCGCGCTCTTTTGTGCGATCACGGTGAAATCGATGGGCCGCGTAGTCTCCAAGAAACGGTCGACCAATAGCCAGACTGCCGAGCCCTGCTTCGTGCGGGGGCGCAAACCGAAGAACGACGACGGCTACTTCGAGGGGCTGACCCACCAGATCTTCCAGGCCGGCCTCAACTACCAAATGGTGCAGGACAAGTGGCCCGCTTTCCAGAAAGCCCTCTCCCGATTCAATGTCGCGCGAGTCGCTAATTACACTCCAGAACGCATCGACCGGTTGCTAGCCAACCAGGCGATTATTCGCAACGGACGCAAGATCGAGGCCACCGTCTACAACGCGCGGGCCTTCATGGCCATTCAGCGCGAATACGGTTCGTTCCGAAAGTACCTGCGTTCCTGGGATGGGGCTAAATTCGACGCACTGCAGAGGGACCTCATCAAGCGATTCAAGCACGTGGGCCCTTCGGCCGCCCAGTGGTTCCTGTAGAGCGTGGACGAGCGGGTGCCCGGGCTGGAGCGCTACAAGCCTTAGGAGATCCGCCTCGCCCCG
>JACPWV010000078.1 GCA_016196905.1 Chloroflexota bacterium
CGATGGGTCCCCGTCCGCTCATCCAAGAGCGCTAGCCCGCGCAGGATGAACCGCCCCTGGTCCTGAAGATAACGAACTCGGATCTCGCTAGGCGTGGTGGGCGGATCGAGTCGCCACAGGCCGCGATAGAGAGTCTTGTTGGGATCCAACGGATCGGCCACTCCCGAATCGCCCTCTCCCGTCGAGTGGCGGCCCAGCTGGACGGGATATATCTTCCGTGCGCCCTCCTGGCTGGTGATCTCCAGCTGCGCCACGGTTGGCGACTCGAGGCCGGACGCTACGCCTTCGAAATAGGAGAGCATGGCCACTGCCGTGGCTGAGAAAGCAGGCACCTCGGCCACCATCGCTACTGGATGTTGGGCATCGAGGATGGTCCGCAGGCCGAGATCGTAGTAGGCGCCATCGACCCATACGTCGCGCAGCTTGTCCATGAGCACATAACGCACGTTCAGCAGGGAGAGGATGGGAGGGGGCGGCAGCTCGGCCAACTTTTGGTACAGCCGACCATCCAGGGATGGCTCTCCCGAGGACATGAGCAGGCGCTCGAATTCCACATAGCGCGCGGTGGGCGTGAGCCCGCCGTCGTAGCCGTCCACGCTGGGGAGGCCATAGGCCAGCCCCAGATTGGGAGCCAGCACCTCTTTCCATTTGGTGGCCACGATGAGATCCAAAATACTCTGCTCGGAGAGCCGATCGGCGTACCGGGTCTGGATATCCCCCAGGTCTCCTGGGTCGAAGCGAGTATCGGAGATGCTCAGCACGCGATCGATCCCCCCCCGAGCCAGGAGATCCAGGGTTGAAGTCCGCAGCGAGCTATAAGCCTCCGGCGCGGTGGCGCGATCGTAGACCAGATAGCGGCTGGCGATGAAGAGCTCGGCCAGCATCATCCCCGCCAGAGCAGTCTGGCGCCAGCGCGCTTTTAGGCGAAGGAGCGCCATCCCCGCTATCGCCACCACGATCCACAGCACCACCACCGAGGCGGCGGGCTTTGTCGCAGCGAATATCAACACTGCGCTCAAAAATCCAAAGAGCACCACCACCCAACGCCGGGCCCTCGACCCGGTCAGGACCGAGGCCGCCCTGAGCAGGGAACGCTGCTCGCCGCCGACCCAAGCATCCATGCCGATTCCGGCCATCAGCGCCACCCCGAAGGCGAAGAGGAATAACCAGCGAGCGGGGACCCGAAACAGGCTGAAACCAGGGATGACCGAATAGAGGACGATATAGAAGGGATTATATAGGCCCAGGGCCAAGAACAGCCCCAGGCCGGACAAGACAGCAAAGAATCTGGCCTGTCTCGTTCGCGAAGCCAGCCCGACGGCCGCCAGGAGCAGACCGACCACGCCCACATAGGCGATGTACTCGCTAAAGGGGCTGCTCTCCAGGCCGGGCAGGAAGGATACCAGGATAGAAGTGGGCGGCCAGGAGAAGGAGACCGCTTGCCGGTAACTTAAACCTTCCCCCCGCAGCGAATGTCGGGCCAGCTCCCAGGTAGGGATCAACTGGGCCGCGGCCAGCCCGATGCCCAGGAGCATGGCCCCCCCCAAGCGCGTGAGCTGGCTGCGGATAAGCCGAAGATCGCGGCCACCCTCTTGCACGGCGAGATAGGAAGCATAAGTGATGAGAGCCATCAGGTTTATAAAAGATGCCTGGGCATGGCCGGCCAGGAACTGGAGGCCGAGTGCAAGGCTCACCCAAAGCAAGTCGCTAAGGCCGCGGCGGCGGTGAGTGCGATGCCAGAGCCAAAGGAGGACCGGCAGCCAGGCGAAGACGCTCACCTGGTTGACGTGTTCGGCTTGCGCTCCTAAATAGCCCCCTAGGGAGACCAGCGCGCCCGCCACCCAACTCCCCCAGCGCGTCAGCCCCAGGACGCGCCGCGAAAAGAAATAGGTCCCCACACCTGCCAGGATGATGTGGCTCACCAAGGCGTAGGCCACCGCTTTGGGCGCGGGCAACCATAACCAGATCCAATTGAGAGGATAGAGCACGCCCGCCTGCAAATTGGCGAGAAAAGGCGCGCCCAAAAAAAGATACGGGTTCCACAGGGGAATCTCGCCTTGGCGGAGGCGCGCCGCGGCGTAGTCCCACAGCGGGTAGAAGTAGGTGATGCTGTCCAAGCCCGCCAGGATCAGCTCGGTCAGGGCGATCTTCCAAAAGCGCGTCGCACCCTAATAAGCCTCCAGGCGATAAAGCCTGCGGCTGGCACGTTCCCGATCGCCGAAGAGGGGTACGCCCAACTCGGCGATGGGCACCAGCCGGTAGCGATCCCGGGTGCGATCCAGCACCTGCGCCGTGTCCGAGCTATCATCCAGGATATATACTTGCCGACCGCGGCCCCACATCGCCCGAACAAAAACGTCGATCTCGCCATCGCTCCAGAAGGCGGGACGGAAAGCGGCGCGCCCGGCATAGAGGTCGATGGGACCGCTGTTGAGCGCGGTGCCGATCACGCTGCCGGGCGGGGTCAGCTCGGCCAGGCGATCGAAGGCCTTCCGCTCTGGAGCGCTCATCCAACCAAAACTGGTCACCTGCACATCCAGGGGTTTGGCCAGGGTCGCCTGCGTGCGCAAAGCGGGCATCCAGAACACCAGGAAAATCATCACCAGTGCCATGCTGGCACGGTTGCGCCCGGCTTGGATACCGAATTGCCACAACGCGATTATCCCTTCTACGGCCAACACGATCAGCACCGGAAACAAAGAAAGCAGGTCTCTCAAACGGAGGGCCTCGTAAGGCAAATGCGCGGCCAAGAGCAGAAGCACCCAGCTGAGCAATACCACTAATTCTCGGGTTGCCCGTTGGGTCATAGAGTAGACGCCTACCATCAGCAGAGGCAGCAGGTAGCCGAACTCGCTGCGGGCGAAGAGCTGTTCCATCATAGTGCGCGAAACTGCCGGGATATTGGCCAGGCTGTAATGTTTGAGCTCCTCCGATTCCAGCGCCAACACGCTGCCGAATACCAGTTGGTGATAGGCTAGATCAGAGAGCGCGATTAAAAACGCCGCCAGTCCGAAGGGAAACATGAACTCGATTCGTTCGCGCCAAGGTCGATGGCGACCCATGAGCAGCACGACCATCAGGACGCTCATTCCCATGACCAGTTGGGTGTGGCGCACGAAATAGGCGGAGCCCCAGGCCAGCCCGGCCAACAGGCCATACGTTCGAGGGCGGCCCCGCATGCCCTTGAGCGCGAAGAGGATCATGGCGGTGGTGAAGAGCTGGGCCGAGGCATCCACCATGGGCACCAAGCTGCGATCGATCTGCTCAAAGGAAGTGAGCAGCAGGGTGGCCCCCCAAGCCCCGGCCCACACGCGCGCGCCCGGCGATCCATCGCTCCAAAGCTCATAGATGAGCGCGAAGAGAACCAGTGCGCTCAGCAGCGCCATGAGCGGGGTGGTCCCATAGAGTCCCTGCTCGCCGCCGACCAGGTAGCCGATGGCCAGCCAGATCGAGCCCCCGAAGGGCCAGACGGTGGCTGCATCGCCCTGTTTGTTCAGGGGCAAATGGTAACCCACGTGCACCACCGGCCACCAGGGGATGTCCAACTCGGAGATCTCGGGGAAAAGATCAAAGCGATGAAGGGGGGTGCCGCGCTTTACCAGATCGATGGCCATCTGGGCGTAGGCGTAAGGGTCGCTGGCGGTGACCCCCTGAGTGACATGCACGGAGTACTCGGCCGCCGCCCAGGTCAGGGCCAAAGCCAGCAGGATGATGCCCGCCGCTCGCCCAGCCCTCTCCACGGGGCGCTGGCTGTACAGTGCGCACAGGACATATACCTGGAGGAACACGCTGTACGCGGCCGAGGCCAGCAGTGCCGCCTCGACGCTGAGAGCACCACTCAACAGACTCGGAGCGGCCCCGACCGTTTGGGGGCCGAGCAGCGGCAGTGCCTTGCTCGTGATTCGACTGAGGCCGACTGCCAGGTAGCCGAAGAAAAGAGGCGTGAACGCCTCCTCGTAAAGTAAGGGCTTGCGCTTCCAGAAGCTGGCCAGAATGAGCGGGGCGGCTAGGCCCACCCAGAGCAGGAGCGTCCAGGCATACGATCGTTGGAAGTGGGCGGCTAACAGGGCCAGTCCCAAGCCATGCGCAGCCAAAAGCAAAGAAAGCGCAGGCAGCGGAAGGGGTGCCTGGGGGCCTGCCCAGGAAAGGGTTAAGATGCGCAGCTGTCGCTCGATCCAACCTCGCTGGTGAGCCAGGGCGAACAGGTCCCGGCCCCAAGCCAGCAGGGCAGTCCCGGAGATCCCGTAGACCAAAAGTCGAATGGAAAGATAGGGGATGCCCAAGATTCGCGCGCCGACCAGCCCCGCGCCCAGGGCCAGAAGGAGGGTGGTGAGTTTCGAGAGGGCGGGTGATCGAGAAAGGCCTTCCCTCGGCCGGGTCAGGAGGCCCACGACCAAGAGGACGGCCAAAGCCAGATGAAAGGGGACAAACGGAGGGGAAGGCGGGCCCGGGGAGATCTCCAGGAGATACTCGAGGTTTAACACCTCACCTCAGCCCATTGCGTGCCCCGCATGATCTATCGCGTGGATCAATCCACAAAGCGATATTTGAGCAGGGTCCAGAGAGCGATGAAGCCATCTCGCCAGGTGATCTTCTTCCCCTGGCTGTACTCGCGGCCGGTGTAAGAGATGGGCACCTCATAGATGCGATGGCCGCGTTTGAGCACCTTGGCGGTGATCTCTGGTTCGAACTCAAAGCGACGCGAACGCAAGGGGATATCTCGAATCACCTCGCTCAGAAAAACCTTGTACCCGGTCTCCATATCGCTCAGGACGCTATCGTAGAGGACGTTGGTGATCAGAGTCAAGAGTTTATTGCCCAGGGCGTGCCAGAAGAGCATGGCCATGTGAGGACCGCCCAAGAAACGCGAGCCGTAGACCACCTTGGCCCTGCCCTCCAGGATGGGCGCGAGCAGAGCGGGGTAGTCGCGCGGATCGTATTCCAGATCGGCGTCCTGGATGAGGATGATGTCTCCGCGGGCCTCCCGAAGCGCGCTGCGGATGGCTGCCCCCTTGCCCAGGTTGCGCTCGTGCAGGATGATCTTCAGGCCTTCGGTCGGGTTGAATCGTTGTAAGATCTCGCGCGTCCCATCGATGGAGCCGTCATCCACCAGGATGATCTCCTGGGGAAGATCGAGGGGGGCGGCGTGGACGCGCCGCACGATCTCTTCGATAGTGGCTTTTTCATTATAGCAGGGGATGAGGATAGAAAGCGCGGTCGCCTGCCTCGCTTCTCGGTCAGAGATCCTCATGCTAGCTCGCGAGAATCACCCCGAACCTAAGCATTCGCGTTCTTTCGCCTGTGCTGCGGCTGCAGCCGCCGACGCCTCGCCGGACGATTATAGCACGAGGGGAGTCCAGGGCCAATCCCACACCCCGGGCTGCTATGAGATTTCGATGGGTTGGAACTCGAAGACGTGGCGCTCCGGGTCGCGCACGAAGAGGCTGCCCCCGTGTTCAGCGACGGTCAGCCCCGCCTCGCCTACCCGCTGGCGCAACGCCTCGAAACCGTGCGCCGGGTAGGTCACGGTCAGGTAGACGTGCTCGCCCGGCTGCGCGTCGGCTATGCCAATCTGGGGATCCCAGCAGAACAACTCGGTGTGCGGATTGAGGTGATCAGGGGATATCTCCTCAGCGAAGCGATAGGCGGTGAAGGCCCGTTCCCCGGTCGTGCTGCCCCAGGCATATCGAAAGCCGTACACCTCGGTCAGTCGTCGGTGTGCCGTGGGCAGATCCTCGAACTCGATCACCACCTCCTGGAAGGCACGCACCGGGATCGAATCACTCTCCCCCTCCGGCAGCGTGCACAGGGTGCTCTCGCGCAACTCGATTCCGTGCAGATCGTGATCGAAGAAATAAATCGCGACGTCATCCCTGCCGAACGGATGCGTCACATAGGGGACGCCTTGCGACTCCAATAGGTGAAGGGCCAGGTCGTAGGCGCCCTGGGGGATCTTGAGCGCATAATGGACGTGGGCTCCGCCTCGCGGCCGCACCGCTTCCAGGCCCAGCATCCCTCCGCCCGGCTGGTGCGTGCGCGGCTGCCACAGGC
>JACPWV010000082.1 GCA_016196905.1 Chloroflexota bacterium
ACCGCGCCGAGATGCGAGGAAAGCAATTGCTCTTACAAGTGGGCTACTCCCACCCAGTGGAGATCGACCCGCCGCCGAGCATAACCCTCAGCGCGGAGAAGGGGACCAAGACCATCGTGGTGGAGGGGGTCGACAAAGAGATGGTGGGCGAGATGGCCGCCAAAATCCGCGCCGTCCGCCCGCCCGAGCCCTATAAGGGCAAGGGGATTCGCTATGTGGGCGAGCATATCCGGCGCAAGGCGGGCAAGGCCGGCAAGGCCGTGGGTGCGGCGGGTTAAGCGGTGAGCGTCGTGGAGCGCAGTCAACTGCGACGGCGTGCTCGGCTGCGGCGGCATCGACGAGTGCGACGCAAGGTGGTGGGCCTCAATGGGCGGCCCCGTTTGAGCGTGTTCCGCAGCGCTCGGCACATCTATGCCCAGATCATCGATGATGTCCGGGGCCGCACCCTGGTGGCCGCCTCAACTCTGGAGCCGGAGCTGCGCCAGCGGGCAGGCGGGCTCAAAGGGGCCGAGCAGGCCCACCGGGTTGGTCAGCTGCTCGCCCAGCGCGCCAGCGCGGCCGGGGTGCAGCAGGTGGTGTTGGACCGCGGCGGCTATCTCTATCACGGCCGCGTCCGAGCGCTGGCGGAGGGGGCTCGCCAAGCCGGCCTTCGATTCTAGGCTAGGGCAAGGAGAAGGATGCAGGAAGAATACCTTCAGGAGCGGGTCGTCAATATCAATCGGGTGGCCAAGGTGGTCAAGGGCGGCCGACGGTTCGCCTTTCGTGCCGTGGTGGTCGTGGGAGATGGGCGCGGTCAGGTGGGTGTCGGCGTAGGCAGAGCCCGCGAGGTGCCCGAGGCCATCCGCAAAGGCATCGAGCGTGCCAAACGGAGTATGATCCGGGTGCCCCTGGTGGGCAATACCATTCCCCACCCGGTGGTCTCTCGTCACGGCGCAGCCCAGGTCCTGCTGCGGCCGGCTTCTCCCGGCACCGGAGTAATCGCCGGGGGAGGAGTGCGAGCCGTGATGGAGGCGGCGGGCGTCAAAGATGTTTTGAGCAAATCCCTGGGCAGCGCCAACATGCTCAACGTGGTGCGCGCTACCATGAAAGCCCTCTCCCAATTGAAGGATGTGGAGGGAGAGGCGGCGCGCCGGGGCGTGCCGACCCTGCATGTGGCGCCGCATTGGATGCGAGCTGAGCTGCGCGAAAGTTCCAGTCCGACGGTCGATCGGAGTTGAGAGGGTGGCTAAGCGGCTGCGCATCGCTTGGACCAAGAGCGGCATCGGGTATGCCCAGCGCCAAAAAGCAACCCTGCGAGCTTTAGGGTTTACCCGCTTGGGGCAGGTGATCGAAAAACCCGATTCCCCGACGCTGCGCGGGATGTTGGCCAAGGTCCAGCATCTGGTGCGGGTCGAGGAGATCGGTTCGTAAGGCGATGAAACTGCACGAGCTGAGAGCACCCAGGGGATCTCGCAAGGTTAGGAAGCGAGTTGCCCGCGGCCATTCCGCCGGGGGGGGCAAGACCGCTGGCCGGGGGACCAAGGGTCAGAAGGCCCGCGCCGGCGGAGGTGTGCCACCCTATTTCGAAGGCGGCCAGCTGCCCTTGGTGCGCCGACTGCCGCACAAGCGCGGCTTTCACAATCCCTTCAAAGTGGCGTATGCGGTGGTCAATGTGCAGCATTTGGCGCGAGTATTCCCGGCCGGCGCTGAGGTCACGCCGGAATCGTTGCGCGCGGCCGGGCTGATCAAATCCACCCGGCATCCGGTAAAGATCTTGGGTCAGGGCGAATTGGATAGGCGCCTGACGGTGAGGGCCCACGCCTTCTCCCAATCGGCGCTGGCCAAGATCGAGGCCGCTGGCGGCAGCGCCGAACGTTTATCCGCCCCGGGGCCAGCCTAGGAGGCTGAGGCATGGAGACGATCCAAGCCGTCATCAACGCTTTTAAGCTGCCCGATCTGCGACGCAAGATCCTGTTCACCTTGGGCATCCTGGTGGTGTACCGATTGGCCGCCCACATCCCCGTGCCCGGGGCAGACGTGGCCGCGGTGAGAGAGCTCCTAAGGGGGACCCCTTTCCTGGGCCTGCTCAACATGCTCTCCGGGGGCGGAATCTCCAACTTCTCGGTGATGCTCATGGGCGTTTACCCCTACATCACCGCCTCGATTATCCTCCAGGTGCTAACGCCTCTGGTCCCGCGCCTACAGGAGCTGGCCAAAGAGGGGGAGGCCGGGCGCAACCGGATCAACCAATACACCTATCTCCTGACCGTGCCCCTGGCCTTCCTGCAAGGCTGGGGACAGATCTCAGCCCTGATCTCTTTCAGCAACGTGCCTCTTTTGACTCACTGGGGCTTCGGCGGCGAGGCTTTGCTCCCCACCATCGCCACCCTGTTCACGGTCACTGCAGGGACCATGTTCGCCCTGTGGCTGGCCGAGCGCATCACCGAGCAGGGCATCGGCAACGGCACCTCCATCATCATCTTCGGCGGGATCGTGGCCGACATCCCCTTCAACTTGCAGTCCTATGTGGTCGCTCAGAACTGGCCGGGGCTGCTCGCCTTCGTGGCCATCGTGGCGGCCACCGTGGTGGGCATCGTGTTGATCTATGAGGGGCAGCGGCGCGTCCCGGTGCAGTACGGCAAGCGGGTGCGCGGGATGAAGGTCTACGGAGGTCAGAGCACCCATATTCCCCTGCGCGTCAACTCGGCCGGCATGATCCCCCTGATCTTCGCCCAGTCGCTCTTACTGTTGCCCAGTTTCGTGGCTCAATACTTCATGGGGCTGGGCAACCCCTTCATCGCAGGAGTGGCCCAGGCCATGTTTGATATGGTGAACGGGCAGGGTCTGGGCTATTGGCTGATCTATTTCCTCATGGTGGTGGGTTTCACCTACTTCTACACGGATGTGGTCTTCCAGCAGCAGAACATCCCGGAGACCCTCCAGCGCCAGGGCGGCTTCATCCCGGGGATCCGCCCCGGGCCGCGCACCCAGGAATACCTGACCCGGGTGCTGCATCGCATCACCCTGGTGGGGGCCCTCTTCTTGGGCACGGTGGCTCTCTTGCCCTTCTTCACGCAAGCGTTCACCCAACAGCAAGCCCTGCTCATCGCCCCCACCGGGCTGCTCATTGTGGTGGGGGTGGTGCTGGACACCATGAAACAGCTAGAAGCACAGCTCTTGATGCGCCACTACGAGGGTTTCTTGAAATAGGTCGAAGGTTGCGCGATCGTGAATTCGCGAGCCTTTGGGGTGAGTTGTCAGGATGAACCATGCATTTGATCTTGCTGGGCGCGCCGGGGTCGGGGAAGGGGACCCAGGCCGAGCTCCTGGCGAAGCGGCTGGGGTACACCCACCTAGCCACCGGGGACTTATTTCGCGAGGCGGTGCGCGGGGGAAGCGAATTGGGGCGGTTAGCCCAATCCTACATGGAGCGTGGCGCCCTGGTGCCGGACGAGGTCACCATCGGCCTGGTGCGCGAACGCTTGGAGCGAGCCAACCCAACGGCACAGATCGTCTTCGACGGCTACCCGCGCAAATGGGTACAGGCGCGGGCACTGGACGAGCTATTGGCATCGCGGGGGGAAAAGATCGACGCCGTAATCTTGCTCAACGTGTCGACACCCATCCTGGTGGAGCGCCTTTCGGGCCGATGGGTGTGCCGGGCTCAGGGCCACAACTATCACCTGGCCTTTCACCCGCCCCGGGTGGCGGGAGTATGCGATGTGGATGGAGCGGAACTCTACCAGCGGGACGACGATCGACCGGAGGTGGTTCAGCGGCGGATCGCGGTTTTCCTTCGGGAGATCGTCCCCCTCATCGCGTACTATGGAGCCCAGGGGGTCCTCCACGAGATCGACGGAGCGCAGGAGATCGAGGCGGTGCATCGCCAGATCCTCTCCGTGGGTGGAATCCCCAAGGCGGGATCGCCGCCCCGACCAGCGTGATCGTCCTCAAATCCCCCTCCGAGCTGGCCCGCATGCGCCGGGCGGGGCGGATCGTGGCGCGCACTTTGGTCTACCTGCGGGAGAGGATCCGGCCCGGCATCTCCACCGTCGAGCTGGACCGCCTGGCCGAGGAGTTCATCCGCCGCGCCGCGGGGGTGCCCTCCTTCAAGGGCTACCGGGGCTACCCGGCCTCGATCTGCGTATCGATCAACGAGGAACTGGTCCACGGCATCCCCGGCCAGCGCCGGCTGCGGGAGGGGGACATCGTCACCTTGGACCTGGGGGCCATCTATCAGGGTTACCACAGCGACGCGGCCCTTACCCTGGGCGTGGGGGAGATCAGCGCCGAGGCCCGCCGCTTATTGGAGGCCACCGCAGGCGCCCTCTCCGCGGGCATCCAGCAGGCCCGACCGGGGAATCGCTTAGGGGATATCTCGGCGGCCATCCAGAGGTATGTGGAAGCCAGCGGATTCTCGGTGGTGCGGGAGTATGTGGGGCACGGCATCGGCCGCGAGATGCACGAGCCGCCCCAGGTGCCTAACTTCGGCTCGCCGGGGCAGGGGCCGCTGTTGCGCCCGGGGATGACCCTGGCCCTGGAGCCGATGGTCAACGCCGGGTCCCCGGCCACGCGGGTGCGGGAGGATCGCTGGACGGTGGTCAGTGAGGATGGCTCCTGGTGTGCTCACTTCGAGCACACCATCGCCATCGGCGAGGCGGAGCCAGAGATCCTTACCGACCTAGACTTGCCAGATGGGGTATAATTAAGGTTTGGTTTTGGATGCCACGGGCGAGATGCCCGTTCGAGGTACGAACGCACAGTGTGGGACGATGGTATAGGGTATGCGTAGCCAGTGCCAGGGAAGAGGTGTACTAGGGCGATGAAGGTTCGGCCCTCGGTGAAGATACGTTGTGAGAACTGCAAGATTGTCCGCCGCCGCGGGGTGGTGTACGTGATCTGCAAGAATCCCAAGCACAAGCAGCGGCAAGGCTAGTTATCCTCAAGCTCTGGTGGAAGGAGGAAGGATGGCGCGCATCGCCGGCGTCGATTTGCCCAAGGACAAGCGGGTAGAGATCGGCCTCACCTACTTATACGGGATCGGGCGGACCATGAGCAACCAGATCCTGGCTAAGGCCCAGGTCAACCCCGACGCTCGGGTCAAGGACCTGACCGAGGAGCAGGTGGCGCGCATCCGCAGCGTGATCGATATCGACGGCTACAAGGTGGAGGGAGATCTCCGCCGTGAGGTGGCCCAAAATATCAAGCGCCTGCAGGAGATCGGTAGTTATCGCGGCATGCGCCATCGGCGCAACCTGCCGGTGCGCGGGCAGCGCACCCGGACCAACGCGCGTACCAAGCGCGGGCCGCGCAGGACAGTAGCCGGGCGCGCGCGACGGGCGCGGGCCAAGAAGTAAGCGACGTGCTCCGGTCAGGGAGGTCGCGGTAGGAGGGGAGGATGCCCAAGCGTAAAACGGCCGCCGCCGCGGGGAAGCGCGAGAAGCGCAGCTTCCCCCAGGCCCAGGCTCACATCATCGCCAGCTTTAATAACACCCTGATCAGTTTCACCGATCCGCAGGGCAACGTGATCACCTGGGGCAGCGCCGGCACAGCCGGCTTCAAGGGCTCGCGCAAGAGCACGCCCTATGCGGCCCAGATGGCCGCCCAGACCGCGGCTAAGCAGGCCATGGACCTGGGGGTGCGTGAGGTCGATGTCTTCGTCAAGGGGCCGGGGCCCGGACGCGAGGCAGCCATCCGTGCCCTGCAAGCCCTGGGGCTGAGGGTGCGGACCATCACCGATGTCACCCCCATACCCCACAACGGTTGTCGCCCGCCCAAGAAACGGCGCGTCTAGACTGAAAGGATGGTCCCGACCCT
>JACPWV010000099.1 GCA_016196905.1 Chloroflexota bacterium
TAGAGGAGGGCAACTCGTTGAGTTTGGGCGAGGGTCGCCGCTGCTCCATCCAGTTCGTCCTCAGACAAGCCGAGGTCGGTGGCGGTTGTTGGCAACGAATCCTCGATAGACCGACGCGATTTTTCATCGAGGGAGCTGCTCTCGAGGAGACGCTTCAAGATCCCGGCCAGGACCGCCCCCTCGCTCCCCGGACGATGCTGCAACCAGTGGGTGGCGCGGGCGGAAAGCTCGAGGGGGCGCGGGCTGAGCACGATGAGCTTAGCGGCGTGACGGCGCATCGCCTTTTTGATGCGCAGCTCCAGCACCGGCACTTCTTCCGAGGGATCGCAGCCCACCATCAGGATAGCATCGGCCTCCTCGAGGGCGCGGATGGAAGCCGTCGGAAGTGCCCAACGCTCCGCTTCGCCCCAGCCGCCCTCGAGGCGATGATCGAGGTTGTTGGTTCCCAGCACCACACGCATAAATTTCTGGAAAAGATATTGCTCCTCGTTGGTGGTGCGCAGCGACCCGATCCCCGCCAGGGCCTGCGGCCCGAATTGCTTTTGGATGCGCGCCAGCTCGCTGGAGGCGAACTTGAGGGCCTCCTCCCAGGTGGTCTGCACCAGTTGGCCATCACGGCGAATTAGGGGGGTGGGGATCCGTTGCGGACTGCGAAGGTAATGGTGGGCGAAACGGCCCTTATCGCAGATCCATACCTCGTTGACCGCCTCGTTCTGGCGGGGCACGCTGCGCCGGATCTCCCCCACCCTGGCCCCCAGGATAATGTTACAGCCCACCGGGCAGTGCCCACATACGCTGGGGGTATCCACGAGCTCCCAGACGCGCGCTTTGAAGCGGAAGTCGGCGCTGGTCAAGGCCCCCACCGGGCAGATATCGATGGTGTTGCCAGAGAATTTTGAATTGAAGGGGGGATCGGAGAAGGTGACGATCTCCATCCCTCGCCCGCGATTTGACAAACCCAGCACTGGATGCCAGGCGATCTCCTCCTGGAAGCGAGTGCAACGGGCACATAGGATGCAGCGCTCTCGGTCCAGGAAGATGAGGGGGCTGAGCTCGATGGGCTTCTCGAAATGGAACTTGTCCGCGTCGTCGAACCGGCCCTTCCCTGGACGCCCTTGTCACACACCGGGCAGTCCAGCGGGTGGCTGATGAGGAGAAACTCGATCACCGCCCGCCGCGCGTCGGCCACCGCCTCGCTGCTGCTGCGCACCAGCATGCCCTCCGCGACGGGCAGGGTGCAGGCGGTCTGCGGCTTGGGCAGCATGGCGATCACAGGCTTCCCCTGGGCATCCCGCTCCAACTGGCCGTCGGGGCCGCGGCGGGGGGTGCCCACCTCCACCAAGCACATGCGGCACATGCCCACCGGGTCCAACTTGGGATGGTAGCAGAAGACGGGGATCTCGATGTCTAACCGCCTGGCCGCCTCCACGACCAGGGTGTCAGCGGGCACTTCGATCTCCCGCCCGTCGATGGTCAAAGGCACCATACTATTCTTGGTCATAGGCTTGATTTGTGCATCGACTTAAACCGATGCTGGAACCCCGTTCGGATATGGGCAGCGGCCCAGGCGCAGATGCTCCTCATACTCGGCCTGAAAATACTTCAGGCTGGAAAGCACCGGGCTGACCGCCGCCTCCCCCAGCGGGCAGAAACAGCGCCCCACCATCTGACTGGCGATGTTGCCGGCCAGGGAGATATCCGCTTCGCGGGCTCCGCCGCGCTCGATGTCCTCCAAGACTTTGGATAGCCAGTAGGTGCCCTCGCGGCAGGGCGTGCACTTGCCGCAGGACTCGTGTTTGAAGAAGCGGATCATCTTCCAGGCCGCCCGCACCACGCAGGCGGTCTCGTCTATGACGATCACCCCGCCTGAGCCCAGCATGGAGCCGGCCTGGGCCAGCGACTCGAAATCCATGCCCACGTCGAGATGATCCGCGCTGAGGATAGGCGCGGAGGCGCCGCCGGGCACCACCGCCTTTACGGCCCGATGGCCGGGGATGCCCCCACCGTACTCATAGATCAGTTCGCGCAGCGGCGTGCCCAGGGGCAGCTCGTAGTTGCCCGCGCCGTTCACATGCCCACACAGCGAGAAAACCTTTGTCCCCGGGCTTTTTTCGGTGCCGTATTGCCGAAACCACTCCGGCCCCCGCTCCACGATCAGCGGGATGTTGGCCAGTGTCTCCACGTTGTTGATGACCGTGGGCTTGTTGTAGAGGCCCACCACCGCCGGGAAGGGCGGCTTCAGCCGGGGCATGCCCAGCCTGCCCTCCAGCGATTCGAGTAGGGCGGTCTCCTCCCCGCAGATATAGGCGCCCGCCCCGCGATGGAGGTATATGTCCAGAGCGTAGTCGGTGCCGAAGATCCGCTGCCCTAAATAGCCCCGCTGATGAGCCTCGGCGATGGCCCGCCCCAGAACCCGTGCCCCATAGGCAAATTCTCCTCGAATGTAAATGTACGCAACATTGGCGCCGATGGCGTAAGCGGAGATGATAGAGCCTTCCAACATCTGATGCGGATTGCGTTCGATGATCTGGCGATCCTTGAAAGTTCCTGGCTCGCTCTCGTCGGCGTTGACGATCAGATACTGGGGGCGGGTGTCCTTGGGCACGAAGCCCCACTTGGCTCCGGTGGGAAAGCCGGCCCCGCCTCGCCCGCGCAGCCCGGATCGCTTGACCAGGTCGATGATCTCCTCAGGCGTGTGCTGGGTCAGGATCTGGCGCAGGGCTTGATAGCCGCCCTGCTTCTCATAGACCTCAAGTTGGCCGATATTCTGGATATCCACATCACGCAGGACGATATGCTCTACGCTCTTCATCGATTTACGCCCTTCACCATCGAAGCGATGAACTCGATGATCGGCCTCGCCCACTTGCCTTGCGAGTCCTTCAGTGGGTTGTAGGCGGTGACCTCCAAACCGACCACTTCTCCTTCGCGCGCCCAGATCCCCGACGCCTCCTCGAGCTCCCTCCAGCTCAGGCCGCCAGGGGCCGGCACGTCCATCGCGGGCAGTTCGGAGGGATCCAGCACGTCCAGATCGATATGCAGCAAGATGGGTCGCGCTCCGAGCGCTTCTAAGCATCGCCGCGCGGCCGCCTGCGTACCCTGGCGACGAACGGCCGGCATGTCGATCAGGTTCACCCCGGTCGACTGGATCAACTCCATCTCGAGCGGATCGAAGTCGCGGCCCCCAAAGAGGACGATGCGCTGCGGCGACAGTCGGGCAGCGTCGATCAACGGTCGCGGGCCTAACCCCGCGGCGCTGGCCAGGCACATCCCATCGATGAAACCTGAGGGAGACGTCTC
>JACPWV010000100.1 GCA_016196905.1 Chloroflexota bacterium
CTCTGGCCCAAAGCGCCGATCCCGATCCCCACCGTTCGCTGCCCGAGGCGGAGCCCTCCATGTCCGACGATCTGGACATCCTGGATGCGGGGTTCGATGTGGTGAGCATCGAGGAGAAGATCGCCCTAAGCAAGGAGATGGAGCGGGCCGCGTTGGCCGCCGATCCGCGCATCGTCGCCACCCTGCGCGCCACCTACAGCGACGCCCGCACTAGCGTGGCTTTAGCCAACTCTCAAGGCTTCGCCGGCGCCTACCCACGCACCTCAGCAGCGGGCTGGATTCAGGCTATCGCCCGCGATGAAGGTGGGCAGAGCATGGGCATCGGCCTGGATTTCTCCGTCTCTCCCCGCGAGCTGGATCCGCGCAAGATCGGAGAGGAAGCCGGGCGGAGAGCCGCGGATATCCTGGGCGGCCAACCTGTCCCGACACAAAAGGGGAGCGTGGTGTTGCATCCCGTGGCCGGTGCCGAACTCCTCTTATTCCTGGCCCAAGCGGTTACCGCGGAGGCGTTGCAGAAGGGACGTTCCTTCCTGATCGATCGAGAGGGGGAACCGGTCGCCTCGGCCATCGTGGGCTTAGCGGACGATGGCCGGCGGCGCGGTGGCCTGGCCTCCGCCCCCTTCGATGGGGAAGGCACTCCCACCCAACTGACGCGGGTGGTCCGGCGCGGGGTTTTCCAGCGACCCCTGCACGACCATTACACCGCCCGCAAGGATGGAACGCGCTCAACGGGAAACTTCAGACGATGAACGTGGGCGGGATCAACCCCGCCACGGGAGACTACTCGGTGGGGGCCAGCGGCCTCTGGATCGAGAACGGCAATCCAGTCCGTCCGGTGAGCGGGGTGACCATCGCCGGACACCTCTCGGATATATTAAGAAATATTGTAGCGGTGGGGTCCGACCTGCGCTTCGTCCCATTTTTCGGCGCGATCGGCTCACCCACCCTACACATCGAAGGCCTGACCATCGCCGGATTGTGAGGTTGCGAGGACCGATTTTGAAAAAAACAGATCTCTAAAATTATTATTCAGAATTTCAAAATCTTTATGTCGACCAGAGATGATCTTAAACTCGAGCGACGGTTTGGCCAAAAAAATAATTTTAATTTCGCTAAAGCCGTACATAGTGCTTATCGGCCTGTGAGATTGGAGAGCGGAGGAAAGGTGCCTATTCTGCGGGAGAGCGATCGCCAAGAGGTCCGCCGGCGGCTGGAGAGTCTAAAGAACCCGGTCAAGCTGTTCGTCTTCACCCAGACCATCAACTGCCCCTACTGCCCGCAAAGTCAACAGTTGGCGGAAGAGGTAGGCAGCTTGTCCAACAACATTCAGGTCGAGGTGCTCAACGCCATCCTGGACAAGGAGAGAGTGCAGGCTTTCGGAGTGGATAAAGTGCCGGCCATGGCGGTGGTGGGCGCGCCCCTTGCACCGGGTTCCGACCATCTGCAGGATCCGCAGGAGGATCTCGCCCCGAGGGCAGAGGTCGATTATGGGATCCGCTTTTACGGCATCCCCGCAGGCTATGAGTTTGTTTCCTTGCTCGAGGCCATCCGCCGGGTCTCCGCGGGCGACTCCGGACTCAGCCCGGAGAGCCGAGAGGCGCTGGCCAAGATCGGCCAGCCGGTCCACCTTCAGGTGTTCACGACTCCCACTTGACCCTACTGCCCCAGCACGGTCGTGCTGACCCACCAATTCGCATTGGAAAATCCTTGGATCCGCGCGGACGTGATCGAAGCCACCGAGTTCCCGCAGCTAGCCGCACGCTACCAAGTCTACGCCGTTCCCCGCCTAGTGATCAACGAGGGCTACTTTATCGAGGGGGCCCTGCCCGAGCCGGTCATCATCCGCCATCTGCTGAGCGCCCTGGGGCTGGAAGGAGCTGTCGGGGAGACCGAGGCGACAGCTGCACCCACCACTCGGGTCGATCCATCTAGCCTATAGTGGCTATTGCGCCATAGTGCGACCTAGGTTATAATCGGTTGCGCGGCCAGGGGCCGTGCGCAAAGGGCCGGGGCACCGGACGGTTGGGCTATCAAAGAGAGAAGCCGGCCGGGGCCGGCCCCAAGAGGTATTTGGGGGGTCGAGCAACCTCCGCGGGGGGCGGGGTTCGACCCCATTTTGTCTTATAAAAGCTATGCTAGCTCAGAGTCTTTTTATGATTCAACCGATTTTACTTTTAGAATTTTCGGATCCAGCTTCCCATCGCGCCTCCTCAAACCGATGAAGGCAGCCAACCTTCATAGCACCCCAACCCTGGAAGAGACGCAAAGCGTGGCCCAGGGGAAGGCCACCATCTTGGTGCTTGCCGGGAGCCAGGACGCCGTCAAGCGGTTGGCTGAGACCCTGCACGAGGAGGGGTTTGACACCCAGGTCGCCACTAATGGCCATGAGGCCTTGACCGACTTAGCCGACAACCCCGTGGATGGGGTGATCCTAGATCTGCCCATCTCCGATGGTGACGGTCCCGACCTGTGCTGGCAGTTGCGTGAGCTCACCACCGCCCCCATCCTGGTCCTTTCCGAGGGGGACCCGGAGGAGCGAGTGGCTCAATCTCTGGAGATGGGCGCCGACGCGCATCTGAGCAAACCCTGTTCAAGCGGCCTGCTGATGGGGCAGCTTTACGCCCTCCTGCGCCGAGTAGGGACCTTGAGCGATCCCCAGACCAGCCGCTTCACGTTTGGCCACATCGTCATCGACCTGTTGAGGCGGGAGATCACTGTAGGCGGCCGCCCGGCGCGCCTGACCCGGACCCAGTTCGATCTCCTCTCCTTGCTGCTACGTAACTCCGGGCGGGCCCTGAGCTACCGCAGCCTGGCCCGCCAGGTCCTGGGCTACGACTGCGAGATGGAGGAGGCCCGCGATATCCTCAAGGTCCATATTCACCACCTGCGTAATAAGATCGAGCCCAACCCAGCCCAGCCCAGCTACATCCTGACCGTGCCCGGATTCGGCTACCTGTTTGAGCGTCGAGCCAGGCCCCGGCCTGACCTTAACCGTATCTTAACTTAACTGGGGCCGGTTCTGTGCTATCATTAGCCAGCGTTTTTAGGGCACCTTAAGTTGTCAAAGGCCTCTTTTGCGGACCGAAGCCCAAGGGCCCGTATCCCCGACCCGCCCTGGGACGGTATTAAGAATGCAGTTTAAGGCACCTTAAGCTTCAGAACCCAATAGACAGGGTCTCGAGAAAGGCAAACCCCGAGAAATCGGGGGGCGCAAAGCTACGGGTCTAAGTCCGCCAGCCTTATGGCGGATACGACCGCCGAGCCGCCGAAGGAACGGCGGCTTTTGATTTTGGCGAGCGAACTGCAAATAGAAGGGGGGAGGAAAGAATGCGCTCTAAGCGAGTACTCAAGATCATGGTAGGTCTGACCACCGCGGCCCTGTTGGCGGCCGTCACGGCCTCCATGGTCTTCGCTTA
>JACPWV010000088.1 GCA_016196905.1 Chloroflexota bacterium
GCTCATCTACCCCGGACAGCGGCTGGTCATCCCCTCCCTCCATCAGGGCCTGCTCCCTGCGCCCATCGTCTCGGTGGAGTTCTCCCCGCCCAGCGTCGGCCAGGGCCATACGCTGCGGGTCCGAGTGCGCAGTCGCGAGTCTGTCACTCTGAGCGGCACCCTGGACGGACGGCCCCTGACCTTCGCAGGTGCCGACGGAGTTTATTGGGCAGTCGCTGGCTTCGCACCCTGGAGCGTCCCGGGGCCCCACGTCTGGACCATCCTGGCCAACGCCGCCGATGGCCGCTCTGTGGAGGTCCAGGGTCAGGTCAGCGTGGTAGCCAGCGACTTCCCCATCCAGTACATCAATCTGCCCCCCGATCGCGGCGGGCTGCTGGACCCGACACTGGTGGAGGCCGAGTGGCAAAGGGTTAAAGCCATCTTCGAGCAAATTTTCCCATCCCCGCTGTGGGAGGGCAGCTTCAACCTACCCGTGAAAGGCGAGTTGACCTCTCTCTTCGGCACCCAGCGCTCCTACAATGGCGGGCCCATCTCCAGCTATCACCTGGGAACCGATTACGCTGCCGGCGAAGGGGAACCGGTGTGGGCGGCCAACTCAGGCCGGGTGGTCTTGGCAGAGTCGCTCAGGGTGCGTGGAAATACCATCATCATCGATCACGGCCTGGGCGTCTACAGCGCCTATTTCCATCTTTCGCGCATTGACGTCCAAGCCGGCCAGATGGTCGCCAAGGGGGATCCCATTGGAGCGGTGGGCTCCACCGGACTGGCCACCGGCCCCCACCTACACTGGGAGATGCGCATCGCGGGGGTGGGTGTCGATCCCACTGAGTGGACCGAGCGATCGATACCCGATTAGTTCTAGGTCGAGAAACGATTCAAGATCTGGAGCCCATTCGATTCGCTCGAGTCATTGCTGCTAGAATGGGCTGAACTTAGAACACCGATGGGACTGAGCACTCGGCCATGTTTTATTGGCTCGCGCGGCCCGTGGTTATTCTCCTCTTAAAACTTTTGAGCCGTTGGGAGGTCAGCGGGCGCGAGAATCTACCCGGGGGTGGGCCGCTGTTGGTGATCTTCAATCACCTGGGCCATCTCGACCCTCCGCTCCTCATGGCCACATTCCCTTGGCGCTTTACTGGGTTAGCTGTGGCAGGGTTGCGCAAAGTCCCCCTCACCGGCGCCTTCTTGCAACTTTCGGGCGTGATCTGGGTGAATCGCAGCGAGTACGATCGCGAAGCGTTGCGAAAAGCCCTGCACGTTTTGGAAAAAGGTGGGGTTCTGGGGATCGCCCCCGAGGGCCGGATCAGTGTGACCGGGGCGCTGGAGCGGGCCAAGAACGGCCCTATCTTCTTGGCCCAGCGGGCTAACGTTCCCATCCTGCCCGTGGCGATCACCGGGACGGAGAAGGCGCTGGCCGAGCTGCGTCGTTGGCGGCGACCCCACCTGCGCGTGGCCATCGGTCGGCCCTTTCGTCTCGACGCGAGTGCCGGGGAGGTTCTTTCGCGTCGGGAGGAACTGCGTCGACAGGCGGATCTCCTGATGCTTCGCTTGGCGGAGCTGCTGCCATCCGAATATCGTGGAGTTTACGCCGACCGATCTCTGGCTGAACTCGGGTAAGTAGTCGGCCCTCCCTCTCGGACACAATACCAGATCGTATGGAGAAAGATTAAGCCGATCTTCACTCACTGTCGAGATCGGCTGGCCCTAGAGGAGAGCGATGTTACGCGGAGGCTTGCAGGCGGGACTCATAGGTGGGATAGGTTTGATCGTCCTGGGCGGGGCCGCTACGATGGTGGCCTCCCTGGTTCCGACCCTGGCACCGCTGTATAGCCTGCTCAACTGTTTTGCCCTTCTCGTCTTGACCATGGCTGTTGGTAGCTGGGCGCCCAGGCTGAGCGGCGGTCGCGTCGCCACGATGGGCGGAGGGCTGCTGGTGGGAGCCCTAGCCGGGGCGCTCGCCTTCGGGATTCGGGCGGCGGCGCAGGTCAGCGCGGCACTGGCGATGTCCTATTTTCTGGGCGGTGTGGTGGCTGCTTCGCCCGTGGGGACATATGACTTTAGCTTCCCGGGGCAGCCCTTAGGCCCCGTCGAGGCAATGGGCATCACCTGCCTGGCCGGTGGGCTGATTGCGATGGTCGGCGCGATTTTAGGGGGCACGGGCGGGCTCCTGTACCAGGCCCTGCTGGCGCCCGAGGTGGGTGCCCCGGCCTCTCCCTCTACCCAACAATCGTCGCGTTGACCCAAACGCAGCAACCTTGCTCCTCTTGGCGACCTCGAGCTACCGGCTGATTTTCGAAAACGGAATTTTAACCGTCGAAGGGCTGGTTTTTGGGGAATTGAACTGGAACCGAAGCTCGGTATAATGATGTCATTGCACTAAGCCACAGGGCTTCCCGAAGGAGACCCTCCTCATGCTTGGCGCAGGGCTGCGGGCTGGATTGATCGGAGGCATCGCCTTTTCAGTGCTGGTGCTGTGCTCCTCCACCGCCTTGGGCATATCGGCTGGCTGGGGAATCCTTTTCGGTCTTGCCACATGCTGTGTGCTGCTGCTGGGGTTCGTGGCCTTGGGGGGATGGGCGGCGAACATAGGTGGAACCGCGATCGCCACGGTGGGCGAGGCTCTGGGCTCGGGTGCCATCGCGGGGGGCCTGTCGGGAATCATCGCTGGGATGGCCAACTTGGTCGGTGCGCTCTTAGCTTTTTGGGTCTTTGGCCCAGGGGCATTCGATGTATTTCAGGATCAGCGTACCTCTCCCGTTGGCATTGGCGGAACGCTGATCTGGGGGTGTTTTTGGCTAATCGCGCTTCCCCTGCTAGGGGGGACGTTGGGGGCTATCGGTGGTGCGATGTACCAGGCCCTTCGAGGCTCGTCAGCGCGATCGCAGCGGGCCTAGTAACCTCGGAGTGTCTCGAACTAACCCAAACACAAGGAGGTTCGCACGATGGATGTCGGGAAGTCCTTCTCTTACGTGTTTCAAGACCAGAACTGGCTGGTCAAGATCCTGATCGGTGGCATCCTCTCCCTCATTCCCATCCTCAACCTGGCCGTGTGGGGCTATTGGATCGAGGCCATGCGCAACGTGGCCCAGGGACGGGACCTGCCTTTGCCTGAATGGGGCGAGGATTTCGGCGGGAAGCTCATCAAGGGCATCGTCATCTTTGTGATCTTCCTGATCTATTCGATCCCCCTCATTCTGGTCTATGGGTGCCTAGTAGTGGTGAGCGCGGGCGCAGGTGATCAGGAGGATGCCCAGGCCTTGGCAGCTTTGATAAGCCTTCCACTAGTTTGTATTTTGTTTATCTATGGGCTGCTGCTGGGCATCTTCAGCCCGGCCATCTTCATTCAATACGCCACGACTGGCCAGCTCTCCTCAGCCTTCGCCTTCGGCCGCTTGTTCCAGCTCATCGGGCAGAACCTGGGGAATTACATTTTGGCCATCGTGCTCGGCTGGGTGGCGGGCTTCATCGCCTTCTTCGGGATCATCGCTTGCTTCGTGGGGCTGTTCTTCACCGCCTTTTGGGCCCAGCTGGTTACGGCGCACCTCTATGGCCAGGTGGCGCGCGGCTCGGCTCCCGTCCCAGCGGCGGCCTGAGCAGGGAGCGCCCGGTCTCGACTCTGAGCCGCGACTCGGGTCGAGGCGGACATGGGGAGGGATAACTGCTCGAAGCGCTGTCCAACCTCCTCAGTGCCTTTGGGCTCTCGGCCTCGGCGGGGCTCAACGCTTACTTGCCGCTGCTCGTCGTCGCCCTGGTCGCTCGCTTCACCGAATTGCTCGAGCTGCGCCAGCCCTACGATCTGCTGACCAGCGGGTGGGTGATCACTGCCCTGGCCATCCTGTTGATCATCGAGACCTTGGCCGACAAGGTCCCCGCCATCGACACCGCCAACGACATCTTGCAGACCGCCGTGCGCCCCACCGCAGGGGCTATCCTCTTCGCTGCCCAGAGCAACGCAATTGGGGATATCCATCCGGTGTTGGCCCTCATCCTGGGGTTGATCGTGGCCGGCGGAGTGCACCTGGGCAAGGCTTCCTTTCGGCCCGCGGTGACTGCCGTGACCGGGGGCACTCTCAACCCCGTGGTCAGCTTCGCCGAGGACATACTCGCCCTGATCGTCACCTTGCTCTCGGTTACCATCCCGCTGATGCTGTTGATCGTCGCGCTACTCTTGACCATCGCGCTCATATCGATGACCCGTCCGCGGGAGAGCGTGCCCCGGCTTTGAGTGAGATCGCCTCCAAGATTGCCTGCAGCGCGGTCTGAACTTGGACTATTCTTTGATCGGGAGAGACGACGTCGCTCCGCCACGCGGGGCGACGCCGCTATTGAGATCGGGCAAGCCACGGTGAAGATGTGGTAAAATGTGATTAGTACTGTGTCGGCATAGTCCCCCAATCGAACCGATATCGAAATGAGCAGCCAGCGGCCAGATCTGGAAGGCGTTCTGGACAATATCCCCACCCGTTCCGGGGTGTACTTGTTCAAGGAC
>JACPWV010000035.1 GCA_016196905.1 Chloroflexota bacterium
CCGTTGGCATACAGGGTCACCCGGCGCCATTCCACATACTCCGAGGTCACCGCCCCGAAGCTGTAGTCGTTGGATTGGCGGTAGGGCGCCCAGTCAACTTTGTTGAAGCGGACTTTGATCTCGCCGGTGTCGTCCCCCGGCGTGATCATCCCCGCCTGGGCGGAGAAGGCGAGGCGGAGGTAATCCCAACGCTGCCCCCCGCGATAGGCGTGCGCGAAGCTGCCGTGAACGTACCCACAACGCACCTGGGCCCAATCGCAGTGGAAAGTCTGGCCTCCACCGCGCTCCCCTTCAGCCGAATACCAGTAGCGCAGCTCGAGGATGGCCAGGGGCACGGCTGTGGTTCCCTCGTTGGCGATGACGAACTCCGGCTTGGGATCGTTGCTCAAGGAAGAGGGATCGGCGGTGCGGTACAAGACCCGCAGGTCGAGCCGGGGGGAGCTTGCTCGTGCCTCGGGTTGTGCGCTGGCCGTGGTCGAGGAGGCCTGAGGCGCATCGATGAGCGGGAACTGGTAAGTGGAGAGCAGGGCTTGTTTATCCGGCTGGACGCTGTACCAGTCGTCCAGGAGGATGCCGCCCGTATCTCCGGAATTGGGGTTGAGGCTCCAGTACACATAGCTGAAGCCCCCCTCCCGCAAATAGGAGACCAGGCTGCGCTGCCAGACCCCTTCGGCGTCCCCGTAGACGCTGCGGCCCCCGAACTCTCCCACCAAAACCGGGGCGATGCCCTGGCGGCGGATATATCCCCAAGTTTGATCCCAGATCCCGGGGAGGTTGTGAGGGAAGTCGGGAGCGCTGAACCAGGGCTGGGGATAGACCCCGGGACCGTAGTCGTGGGTGCTATAAACCAACTGTTGGGGCTGGCTGAGCCGAACCGGATGCTCGGCCACCCCCCTCAGGTTGCCCCCCCACCAGTACCAGTGTCCACGGTATTGATCCACGCCTTGAACGATGATGAGCCAGTTCGGGTTCACCTCCAAGATGGCGTTGCCGGCTCGCTCCGCCGCCCAGCGCCAATCGGTGGCCGGGTCCCCGCTCCCCCAGGTGGCCCGGCCATGGGGTTCGTTGTGGAGATCCGCCCCGATGACGGTATCGTCGCCCAGGTAGCGCCTCGCCAGCATCTGCCAATCGGCGATCCAGCGGGCTTTGCTGTAGCGATCGGTGTACCACAGGTCCGATTGGGAGCCGCTGTCGGGGCGGTGGCGATCGAGGATGACCTTGAGCCCGCGAGCGCCAGCCCCCTGGATCAGCTTGTCCAGGATCTCCAGCCCGGAGAGGCCCTTCAGGTCGGGGTTGAGGTCGAAATTAATGCTGTTGGGGACGCTGCCCGGATCGAAGAGTTGGTTGCTGAAAGGGATGCGGAGGGTGTTGAAGCCCAGGGTTTTGATCTGATCCAGCATACCTTCCCAATTCCGAGTCCACAGGCCGTGGGGGGCGTAATTGGGGGTCTCCAAGCCGAACCAGTTCACCCCGGTCAGGCGCACCTCGCGGTCGTGGGAGTCCACGATCCGGCTGCCTTCCGCGTGTAGGTAGTTGGGTCGGTGGGAAGCTTCAGCGGCAGGGGCGAGTAGCGCGACCACCATCAAAGTGGCGCCGCCCAGCCAGGTCTGAAAGGAGATTCTGTACGGATAAAGACTGCGCATCCTGAACCCAGCCCGGGAAGAGGAATGGCATCTAGTACCAGCCCCCCGCTCTGATCCTAGCTTTCCACGTTTAAACCCTACTATCGTAATGGGTAGAACCTTGGGAGGACAATAGGACTTTCCTCCTATCAGGCCGTCGTGAAGTCGGCCGAGCCTGGGCAAGTATGGTCGCTTACCAACAATTTTGGGCATTGAGGATCGGTCTGCTGGATCGGTGCCCCGAAAATCGCCGATGAGCGCCAATCACCAGGGCGTTGACCCTGGCGCGGGTTTCTTCCCTCTGCAGCCAGGCGGCTGCCTTCTTTGGTCCTGATCAGTCAAGATCTTGCGTAGGTTAGTTAAGGCTCGATGCTGGAGGGCCTTGATCGCCCCCTCTTTCTTGCCCAGGATGTGGGCGATCTCGGCGTTGCTCAACTCCTCACCAAATTTCAGGGCGATAACTTGTTGCTGTTCTCGCGTCAAGCGCCCGATGGCCCAGCGCATCTGCTCCTCCTCCCAGCTTGCCTCCGCCTTAGCCATCGGATTCCCATGGGTGGCAGGCAGCGCCTCGGAGAGGGAGACCGCCTGGCGGCTCCGTCCTGGTAAGCCGCGATGCCCTCCAGGGCTTTGAGGAAGACATCGGCGGCGAGGTCCTCAGCCACCTCGCGTCGGCCCACCCGCAGGTGGAGGTAGCGGAAAATGCTGCCCACATTGCGCTGGTAGATCTGGCTGAGAGCCTCTGGATCCAAGTCCCGAGCTAAGCCCAGAAGCCCATCGTCTGTGCGCCCCTCGGTGATCACAGAGCTAGACATTTACTTGCTTCTCTCGGACAGTCTGATCATCGGTGCGACGGCGGTCTCTCGACGTGTGGGGCGTGGGTGGTTTGAATTCGCTCGTCCGCGCTGCGACTTGAGAGGGGCAGGTGTTTTGGGTACAATGGGCGTGCTGTAGCGCCCCCTGTAGATCCGCTCGCCAAAAATGCAAAATATCCATATAAAGACGATTAGCCACGTCGAAAAGTCACGCGCTTTCTGGGGGCAGCGGGGGGACGGGTCGATCCTATCTAGGGCATCGCCACCTGGATTTTGAAAGCGCCCGTGGCCATGGTCAGGCTGACTCTGAGGGACGCCCAGCAAGCGGTCAGTTTTTTGGTGGAGGAGGAGGTGCTGCGCCGCATGGTGGCTGCCTGCTCCACCAACCCCTCCACGCTAGAGGGCTTTCTGCTGGCAGCGGAGGCGTACCAGGGAGGGATCACCCAAAGGGTGTTCGATGAGTTGATGGAGTTCGATCGGGTGTGCGCCCGCGAGGGGCTATCAGCCGTGCAGCGTCAAATCCAGGCGGCCCGCCAACGGGGGGAGCAATATCCCTTTGCCTTCGAGGTGGTGGATGAAGTCACCGAGGAGGAGTCCCGCGCCGCTCGGGGCACTGGTTTGGTGTTGATCGACCTGACTCAGAAAACCATCCGTACCTCACCCGGTCTCGAGATGCCGGTTTACGCCGAGATCCAGCTGCATGACGGCACCGAGCTGACCGGGGAGTCGGTCACCTACCGTCTGGCGGCCGATTGGAAGGTAAGCTCATTGGAGTAGAGCCCGGCATCGCCCTACCTCATCCGGAGAACACCGGTCGGTGTGAGAGGACTCGCAGAGCTGCGCCTAACATCCCCAGGATCTTACATCGACCCTTCGATTTGACCTAAGAGAACTCAATCTGCCGCTTAAATTCAATCGGGAGTGCCACCCGCTGAGGAGGCGTTGTGGCGGCAAAGATCATTGACGGGGTAGCCTTGGCGGCGCGGCTGCAGCGTGAGGTGGCCGCGGAAGTGGCCCAACTCAAGACTGAGCACGGTGTAGAGACAACGCTCGCCGCTGTGCTGGTGGGCGACGACCCGGCCTCGCAGGCCTACGTGAGGCTCAAGCACCGTCGCTGCCAGGAGGTCGGCATCCGCTCCGTCGTTCATCACCTGCCATCCGCCGCCGGCCAGGAGGAAGTGGACGGCCTGGTGGCCAGCCTAAGTGCTGACCGCAGCGTGCACGGCATCCTCGTCCAGCTCCCACTGCCCGGCCAGCTCAGCGAGGATCGGGTGCTCAGCGCCATCGATCCCAAGAAAGATGTGGACGGCTTGCACCCTGTCAATATGGGTCGACTGGCCATGAAAGGCCACCAGCCTTTCTTTCTCCCGGCTACGCCCCCGTGACACGCCAGGCCGACATTTTAGTCGTCGCTGTCGGACAGCGGGAGATGGTTCGCGGCGACGGGGTCAAGCCGGGCGCGATCGTCATCGATGTGGGGATCAACCGCGTAGACGACCCCAGTGCTCCGGGGGGCTACCGGCTGGTGGGCGATGTGGCCTTTGACGAGGTAAAAGAAGTCGCGAGCATGATCACGCCCGTCCCCGGCGGCGTGGGACCGATGACCATCGCCATGCTGCTCAAGAACACGGTGCGCGCAGCGCGTCTCTCGCTCGAGAAGGAGTGAGGCGCGCCCGCTCGGGAGCGGTGGTTGCCCAAGGCATCGAGAAGCGCCCCCATGAAGATTCGAGAGTTCTATGCCCGCCTCCCCTTGACCTATTCTTTTGAGGTTTTCCCGCCCAAAACCGACGACGAGATTCGCAAACTTTACGACACTATTGCCGAATTGAAGGCATGGGGTCCCCGTTTTGTTTCCGTCACTTCCCGCCCTGATCGGAGCCAGCGCGACAAGACCTTCCAGATCGCGGCGCATGTGAAGCACAACCTGGGCATTGAATCGATGGCCCATCTTACCTGCGTCGCTGCGACTGAGGATCAAATTTGTCAGGACCTGGATTTGGCTCGGGTTCTGGGTCTGGAGAACATCCTGGCCTTGAGCGGCGACCCACCCAAAGGATCCACACAGTCTGTCGCTGGCGAGAGAACCCTCCGCTATGCCAGCCAACTGGTGGCGCTCATTAAACAGCGCTCTGACTTCGGCATCGGGGTGGCGGGACATCCGGAAGGGCACAGCGAGTGCCCCGATAAAGATAAGGTCCTGCGTGACCTCCAGCGAAAGGTGGACGCTGGCGCCGAGTTCGTCATCACCCAACTCTTCTTTGACAATGATCACTTCTACGACTTTGTCGAGCGCGCCCAAAGGCTGGGTATCCACGTTCCGATCATCCCCGGCATTTTACCGATTCTCAGCACGGCTCAGGTCAAGCGCTTCGCGGCCCTCTCGGGGGCCACCCTCCCCCCCAGCCTTGAGCGCGATCTGAAACGTTTGGGCAATGACGATGCGGAAGTTCAAAAACTGGGAATCGACTACGCCACGCAGCAGTGCCTGGATCTTTTGGAGCAGGGTGTCCTGGGGATCCATTTCTACAGCCTCAACCGTTCTGCGTCGGTCAAGGCGATTTTCAAGAACCTTGGCCCGCGCTGGACTATCGCCCAACTCACGGACAATCCTAGTGTGAGCCGGAGCCGTGGCCCCGACGATCCCACGTTGCGGGATTTATGAGACTAGCGTCGAAATCATCCGGGTCGCCCTGGGGCGACCCGGAGGAGGTCGTTTTCTAGCCCGTCGCCGCGGGATCGATCTCAGGCCCGTTTTCTTGGGGGGTCGAAGAAAGGCGGCTTCACCACATTGGCGCGGGCCTGTTTTCGCTCGAACTCAACCGTGATCTCCATCAGGACCTGCGCGCCCGAGAGAGCACATCTCGACTCCAGGGTAGCCAAGGCGATGTATTTTTTCAACGTGGGCGACCAGCACCCACTGGTGGCCCTGCCCACCTGCCTTCCATCGGCGTAGACCGGGATGCCGCTCCTCCACGCCACGCTGGGAAGCTGTGGGGGGAGGCCGACCCGGCCGTATAGCCTCTCCAGGTCTTCCCATAGGATTTCCAGGCCGACCAACTGCCAAGGGGAGCCCCTTTCCTTCTCCTCCCTGAGGGCATTCCGCCCGACGAAGGTCTCCTTTTCCAGGTTCACCGTCCAACCCAAACCGATTTCAAAGGGGGAGGATTTCTGGGAGGGGATGAGGGCCTTCTCTGCGCTGATGTAATCCACCTCGATCAAGATGAACCCCGCCTCGATGCGCGCCCGATCCAAGGCCAGCATCCCCACGGGAGCGATCCCATAGTTCTTGCCAGCCGCCATGAGCGCATCCCACAGCCGCACGGCGTTTTGAGAGGACACCCAGATTTCGTAGCCCAGATCGCCGGTATAGCCGGTGCGCGAGATAATCACCGGAACACCATCCACCTGGGCGGAAGTCAATCGGAAATATTTGAGACCATCCATCTCCGCATTGGAAACCTGCTTCAAGATATCCCGCGCGGTGGGTCCCTGGAGCGCAACGGCGGCGATCTCTTCAGAAACGTCCTCGATCTTCACATCCATCCCTATCGCGTTCATTTGGAGCCAGCGGAGGCTAGGGTCTGCGGTATTCATCCGGAAGTGCTTCTCGCCCAAACGAAAGATGGTGCCGTCTTGAATTACTTTTCCCTCCTCGTCGCACCAGGGCGCGTACAGGACCTGGTTCATCGCACACTTGGAGGCATCCCGTGTGATCACACGATCAGCCAGTTTGAGCGCATCCTCACCGATAATCTTGTACTTGAAGAGAGGGGAGACATCGATGAGCGCCGCCGCATGTCGGATGGCCGCGTACTCCGGCTCATGGAAAACATGGTAAGAGCTGGCGACAAAATATCCAGACCAGATTCGCCAATCCATGCTCATGCACAACGTTGAAGTTCGTGGATGAAAAGGGGTTCCGATGGGCATGATCCTTCTCCTCCGGCCATGCCTCCTTGTTTGAGTCGCCCGGGGAGGCTTGACTTCACAAAGGAGTCATGTAGTGTATGCAGCGTATTATACGAGTTGAGCGGCCCATTTCAATATGCATCAGCGATACTCGCCGCCTTAGCCAGCGGAGGTTCTCTCTCGAAATCGACGGAGTGAGGCGGAGCGAGAGTCGAGTTTCGGGCCAAGATCGAGAGGTGGACATGGCTGTGGAGTACGATGCTATCATCATCGGGGCAGGGCACAATGGCTTGGTGAACGCAGCCTACCTCGCTCGCGCAGGCAAGCGTGTCCTGATCCTCGAGAGACGGCCCATCGTCGGTGGCGCCGCGGTCACGGAGGAGATCTACCCCGGGTTCAAGTACTCGGTGTGTTCCTATGTGGTCAGTCTGCTGCGCCCAGAGATCATCCGAGAACTCGATTTGGCTCGCTATGGTCTGGAAATCCTTCCCCTGGATGGCACCTTCACGCCGATGCTCGATGGCCACTATCTGATGCGCTGGAGCGATCATGCCCAGACCCGCCGTGAGATCGCGCGCCATTCCATCGCCGATGCCGAGGCTTACGAAGAGTTCGGGAAGCTGATGTACCACATGGCCCTGCTCGTCAAACCGCTCCTCTCGATGGCACCGCCCAGCCCCACCTCTTTGAACCCGGGCGATCTGATTCAGTTCGCTAGACTGGCGAAGCAGCTGCGTGACCACGGAGGTAAGAATCTGTACGACCTAACCAAGCTCATGACCGTGAGTTCGGCGGATTTTCTGGACGCCTGGTTTGAAACAGAAGTGTTGAAAGCGACCCTGGCGGCCAGTGGGATCATCGGCACTTTTTTGGGGCCCCGTTCGCCGGGCACCGCCTACGTCATGCTGCATCACTACATGGGCGAAATCGACGGGGTCTTCAGGTCCTGGGGGTTTGTGCGCGGGGGCATGGGCACCCTCACCCAGGCGATCGCGCGGGCCGCGCAAGGCTTCGGTGCGGAGGTCCGCACCGAAGCAGAAGTTGATCAAGTGATCGCCAAAAATGGGCCGGCCACCGGGGTGGCGCTGAGCAGTGGGGAGGAGATTCAGGGGCGCGTGGTGGTCTCTGGTGTCGATCCCAAGCGGACCTTTCTGAAACTGGTGGATCCCAGCCGCCTAGATCCGGAGTTCTTAGATCAGGTCCGCAAGTATAAAATGCGGGGTTCCTCGGGAAAGGTGAACCTGGCTCTGAGCGAACTGCCCAATTTCACCTGCCTTCCCGGCGATGGCCCTCACCTACGCGGGGCCATCTCCATCAGCCCCAGCCTGGATTATCTGGAACGCGCCTACGACGACGCCAAGTACGGCGACTTCTCACGAAGGCCGTATCTGGATATCCTCATCCCCTCGACCATCGATCCCTCCCTGGCTCCCCCGGGCAAGCATGTGATGTCGATCTTCGTGCAATACGCCCCCTATCACCTCAAGCAGGGAACCTGGAAAGACCGCCGGGAGGAGTTCGGCGATGGGGTGATCGACACCCTGGCCGAGTACGCGCCCAATCTGAAGAGCGCGATCCTGCATCGGCAGGTCCTCACCCCTTGGGATCTCGAACAGGAGTTCGGGCTGACCGAGGGGAACATCTTCCATGGGGAGCTGTCCCTGGATCAGATTTTCTTCTCACGGCCGATCCCCGGCTGGGCCCGGTATCGGACGCCGATTAAAAACCTGTACCTGTGCGGGTCGGGCACCCACCCGGGCGGGGGCGTCATGGGCGCGCCCGGCCGCCTGGCTGCTCTGGAGATCCTGAATGACTGGAAAAGAGGGAAGATCCGATAGGATTCCTTGTTCGATCGAAGCAGCACCATAGACAGCACTGAAGAGATCCAGGAGGGAAGATGGAGAGGAGATACGATGCGATTGTTATTGGAGCCGGCCACAACGGCCTGATTACCGCAGCCTATCTGGCCAAAGCGGGGAAAAAAGTGCTGGTGCTCGAACGACGGCCCATCGTGGGCGGTGCCGCGGTGACCGAGGAAGTCTATCCGGGATTCAAATATTCGACCTGCTCTGCTATCGTTGATCGACTGGCCCCTCACATCATTCGAGAACTGAATCTTAGGGGATACGGCTTGGAGTTCCTCCCCTCTGAATCCGCGGCCTTCGCCCCCCTGCCGGATAGCGATTACCTTCTGTTGTGGAAAGACATCCGGAAAACGGTCCGGGAGATCGAGAGGTTCTCCAAGGTCGACGCGGCGAAGTACACGGCATTTAACAGACTCGTATCTCGACTGACCGCTTTTATCCACTCGCTTTTCTGGACGCCCCCTCCGGATCCGGTCGCTCTGAGAGCCTCGAACGTCAAAGATCTGCTCCAATGGGGGTGGAACTTTTTGCGGCTGGGCCGGAGGGATATGCAGCAGGCGATACGGATCCTGCCCATGTCCGTCGCCGATTTCTTGGACGAATGGTTCGAAACGGAGGTGTTGAAAGCCACCCTGGCCACCCGCGGCATTGCCGGAAGCTTCTTGGGGCCCCGCTGGCCCGGCACCGCTTTCCTCCTGCTGTATCACAGCCTGGGGGCTTGGGGTGGAGTCCCTGGCGTGGAATTTGTGCGCGGGGGAATGGGCTCCCTCACCCAGGCTATCGCCCAGGCGGCGCAGGCCTGCGGTGCCCAGCTCCGCACCCAGGCGGAGGTGGCCCAAGTCCTCATCCGAGATGGAAAGGCGACAGGAGTGGCCCTCCAGGGCGGAGAGGAGATCTCTGGAACCGTGGTCATCTCCAACGCCGACCCCCGCAGGACCTTCCTGAAGCTGGTGGATCCCGTCCTTCTCGATCCGCATTTCCTGTGGCAAGTGCGGAGCATCAAGTTCAGAGGCTCTTCCGCCAAGGTGGACCTGTCCCTGGGCGAGCTGCCCAATTTCACCTGCTTGCCGGGCGATGGTCTCCACCTGCGCGGAGTCATCTCCATCAGCCCCAGTCTGGATTACCTGGAACGCGCCCACGACGACGCGAAATATGGCAGCTATTCCCAAAAGCCCTTTCTCTATATCACTATCCCCTCGCTGACCGACCCCAGCCTCGCCCCTCCAGGCCGGCACGTCATGTCGATCCTCGCGCAACACGCCCCCTATTATTTGAAGGACGGAAGCTGGGAGGGCCGCTGCGAGGAGTTCGGCGATCGGGTCATCGACACCCTGGCCGAGTACGCCCCCAATTTGAAGGGCGCGATCCTGCACCGGCAGGTGCTCACCCCCTTGGACCTGGAGGAGATCTACGGCCTGACGGAAGGCAACCTCTAGGATGCGGAGGTAGCACAGATGCGCGGAGCTCGGGCGACCCCTCGCAAAGGAGATGCGCTCCTGGGACTCACCCGGGAGATCCCCCCAGGCAATATGGGCACTCGGATTCGCCAGTCGCCCTATTTTGAGGCCACGCAGCGCCAGGGCTGCCATAGCTATACCGTCTACAACCACATGTACCTGCCCAACTACTACGACGACCTGGTCAAAGAATATTGGAAGATCGTCAACGAAGTCGCACTTTGGGACGTGTCCGTGGAGCGCATCGTGGAGATCACCGGCCTCGACGCCTTTCGCTTCACCAACCTGCTCACCCCACGCAATTTGAGCAAGTGCAAAGTCGGGCAGTGCAAGTACGTGGTTATTACTGACGGAAAGGGTGGGATCATCAACGACCCGGTGCTGTTGCGATTGGAAGAGAATCGTCTCTGGCTGGCGCTGGCGGACAGCGATGTGCTGCTGTGGGCCAAGGGCCTGGCGGTGTACGCGGACATGCGGCTCGATATTCGCGAGGCCGATGTCTACCCACTGCAAGTGCAGGGTCCTCAATCCAAAGGGGTCGTGCAGAACCTCTTCGGTGAGGCGGTGCTTCGCTTGGCTTATTACGAATTCATGGAGGCCGAGGTGAACGGCATCCCGGTGATCGTGGCCCGCACCGGATGGACCGGAGAGGTGGGCTATGAGATCTACCTGCGCGACAGCCGCCGCGGCCTGGAGCTGTGGGAGGCCGTGCTGGTTGCCGGCCAGCCTTACAACATCGCGCCGACCGGCCCCTCCGACATCCGCCGCATCGAGGCCGGCATCCTCAACTACGGCGCCGATATGACGCTGGAGAACAACCCCTACGAGGTCGGTTTGGATTGGATGGTGGATTTCCAGCCGGAAGCCGACTTCATCGGCAAGGAGGCGCTGAAGCGCATCGCTGCGGAAGGGGTGAAGCGGAAGTTAGTAGGCGTAGAGATCGCGGGCGAGCCGCTGGGGCTCAGCCAGTATCGCTGGCCGGTTCGCAGCAAAGGCCGGCTCATAGGGCAGGTGACCTCCGCGGTCTATTCGCCACGGCTGGAGAAGAACATCGGCTATGCCCTGGTGCCCATCGAGTACGCCGACCTGGGCACCCAACTGACCGTGGAGCCGCCGACCGGAGAGATCACAGCGACCGTGGTCCCCAGACCTTTTATCGATCCGAAAAAAGAGATTCCCAAGGCGTAAATGCAGCAGCCCAATAGCCTGACTACCTTGGCGCTCATTGGGGTGTTATTGCAGAAGTTCACAATGCTGAGAGATGAACCCGATCCACGGGCTTGCCTGAACCTCGAATGAGCGGGAAGAGCGAGGGTCGGACCCGGGCGAGTCGAGGTCGATCTGTAGGCCGCGGATTTTCCCTGGATCTTGACTTGTCCAAGGGATTGTGATAGCTTAGCGGTATCGAGTCGGGGGCCCAAACCAGGCGATCTCAGGCCAAGTCATAGGCAAGAAGGGGGTGGGGCCAGAGGAAGATCAGAACCGTGGTTGCTTTTGAGAAACCCTAGAACCAAGGGAGGAAACCCAGATGAATCCGAGAAAATGGTCGCTGACTTCGCTCGCGGCGGTTATGGGAGGTGCGCTCGTCCTGGCGGCCTGCGCTCCCGCGGCACCTCCCGCGCCGACCGGTCTGCTCGCCGATATCCTGGCGCGGGGCACGCTGGTGGTGTCGACCGATCCTGCCTATCCGCCGCAGTCGGAACTCGTAGAGGGCCCCACGCGCGCGGCGAACACCCAATGCGCCTCCGATCAGCACACCGCCACCGAATTTACGGGGTTCGACATCGACGTGGCCGTGGAGATCGCCAAGCGTCTGGGGGTAGAGGCCTGCTTTGTTACCCCGGACTGGACCCTGATCATCGGTGGAAGCTGGGCCGACCGCTGGGACATCAGCGTAGGGTCCATGACCATCACGCCAGAACGCATGGAGGTGTTGTACTTCACGCAGCCATACTACACCACACCGGCGGCTTTCTTCGTTCACCAGGACAACACCACCTTTTCCCAGCCGAGCGACTTGTCGGGCAAGAAAGTAGGCGTGTGCGCGGGCTGCACCTATGAGTACTTTCTGGACAAGACTCTGAGCATCCCTGGGGAGACGATTAACTTCATCGTCGAGGACGCCAGCATCAACGGGTACGATACCGACACCTCGGCGCTCCAGGACTTGGCTTTGGGGGACGGTGTGCGGCTGGACGCGGTGCTGACCGCGCTGCCGACTGGCCAGGGCGTGATTGCGGATGGCTTGCCGCTCAAGCAGTTGGGCGATCCGGTGTTCTTCGAATACCTGGCCGCAGCGGTGGACAAGAGCCACAGCAAGGACGCCACCTCCTTTGTGCGGAGGGTCACCGAGATCATGCAGCAGATGCACGCCGACGGCACGCTGCTGAGGCTCTCGCAGCAGTACTACGGCGAGGATCTCACCAGCGCAGCGGCTCAGTTCGACGTCGGGGCACTTGGGCAACTCTCATAGTGAGAGGCGGAATGAAACGGTGGGGTCCGGTCAACGGGCCCCACCGTTCATTAAGAGGGGTGTGACGATGAGCGTAGAGACATTGAGGCGGCCCGGATTGCCAGGGGCTGACCCTGATCTGAGGATGGGCCTGGAACTACTGGCCACTCAACGCCGGGCACAACTGATCCAGACCGCCAAGATCGGCGTCGTGTGGGGGGCTTTGGTGGCTTTCCTGACTACGGTGCTGCTGCAACTCCGTATAGAGCCTAGCTATATCGGCGAGCACTACGGTTTTGTCCTGGAAGGCGTGCTGACCACCATCGGAGTCTCGCTGGTGTCCATAATGTTCGCCACCCTCCTGGCGCTGTTCGGCGCCCTGGGCCGGCTATCTCGCAATTCGATGGCCCAGGGCATCTCCGGCTTTTACGTTTCAATTATCCGCGGCACGCCCTTGCTGATCCAGATCTATATTATTTATCTGGGATTGCCGCAGATCGGTCAGCAAGTGAGGGCGCTGGGTTTCCCGGAGCTCGGGCGATGGTTGACGCTGGATGCCTTACAATCGGGTATTTTGGCGCTGAGTCTGAACTATGGTGCTTACATGACCGAGATCTTCCGCGCTGGGATTCAGTCCATCAGCCATGGCCAACGCGAGTCAGCCGAGGCCCTGGGAATGAGCCGCTGGCAGATGATGCGGCGCATCATCCTGCCTCAAGCCATCCGCGTGATCATCCCGGACATCGGCAACCAATTCATCGCCATGCAGAAGGACTCGGCGCTGGTCTCGGTGATGGGCATCTGGGAGATCACCTATCGGGCCAATCGCTTCGCCCGCAAAGACAGCAAGTTCATGGAGATGTTCCTTCTGGCCGCCGGGCTATACTGGATTTTGACCATCGTGTCTTCCTGGATCCAGAGCCGGCTGGAGCGACGCATGGCACAGGCCTATGAGCGGTGAGCCCATCATTCAGGTCGAGAGCCTGCATAAATGGTTCGGGCTGCTCCACGTCCTGCGAGGGATCTCCCTAACGGTAGAGCCCCAAGAGGTGGTGGTGATCATCGGGCCCAGCGGTTCCGGCAAGAGCACCCTGCTGCGCTGCCTCAACTTTCTCGAGGAGCCCTCCGCGGGCACGATCACCCTGGATGAGATTACGGTGAGTGCCGGGCCACGCACCCACACCGATCGCCAGCAGATCATGGCCCTGCGCCTGCGGACGGGCATGGTCTTCCAGGAGTTTAACCTGTTCCCCCACATGACCGCCCTGGAGAACGTCATCGAAGGACTGGTGACGGTCAAGAAGATGCCCCAGGAACAGGCGATCCCTATGGGCGAAAAGTTCTTGGACAAGGTGGGGTTGCTGGATAAACGCGACGTGCATCCCATCCGTCTCTCCGGCGGCCAGAAGCAGCGCGTGGCCATCGCCCGCGCGCTGGCCATGGAGCCCAAGATCATGCTTTTCGATGAGCCCACCTCGGCCCTCGATCCGGAACTGATCGGCGAAGTGTTAGCGGTGATGAAGCAACTGGCCCTGGAGGGCATGACCATGCTCATCGTGACCCACGAGATGGGCTTCGCCAAGGAGGTGGCCGACCGAATCATTTTCATCGACCAAGGGCAGATCGTCGAGCAAAGCCCCCCCGAAGAACTCCTCGCCAACCCTAAGGAGGAGAGGACCCAGCGTTTCTTGAGTCAAGTGCTCCATTGAATCCGACACCAGGGGGTATCGAGTTCCTCGCGGGGAACCACGAGCGAGGTGGAGTGACGGTCGTTCCGCTTAACATGGGTATCGATTCAAGTGCCGGGGCTTGACAGGCCACTCCGATTCTGCTATAGTGGTCGGCAAATCGGCAGAAGCGTAGGAAATCAACGATGGGCGATCTGAGCGCGGGGCGCCGTGCGCAGCAGCTGAATCGAAATAACAACAATAACGCCAATCAAGGCGCGGGCAGCGGCTGCTTCACGCCAGGCTATGTCATGAGCTAGATGGAATGGGCTGATTTTGCATTTTGAAGAGGGGCGTGGAGCACCAAGCCACGCTCCTCCTCTTTTGCGAGAGGGAGGGTCCCATGGCTGGTCGATACAGCATCCCCCGTAGGTCAGCCTCTGTGC
>JACPWV010000101.1 GCA_016196905.1 Chloroflexota bacterium
GATGTAGTGGGCAAGATGTTTCTGGAAACGCTAGCGGCCAAGGAGGGGCGCATTGCCACTGCCAACGCCTTCGAGAACGCCGAGCAGACCATCGACTACGACACTATCCCCTCGGCCGTCTTCACCAACCCACAGGTAGCGACCGTGGGCCTCACGGAAGAGGAAGAGATGCGCCGCTTTGGGGCCTGCGCCTGCCGCACCGTGGAGGTAGCTCGCATCCCTAAGGCCAAGGCCATCAAGGAGATGCGGGGCTTGATCAAGATGGTCGTCCACCCGGAGAACGGCAAGATCGTGGGGGTGCACATGGTGGCCCCCCACGCCGCCGATCTCATCCACGAAGCCACACTAGCCGTGAAGTTCGGCCTTACCGTCGAGGACATCATCGACACCGTGCACGTCTTCCCCACCTTGTCCGAAGGCATCAAATTGGCCGCCCAAGCCTTTACCCGAGACATCCGGGTCATGAGCTGCTGCATCGAGTAGGAAGTGAAGGAGCTTTATGGAGGTGAGACCATGAGTAACCCCAACACTTATCCGCTTCCGCACGACCTTGCAGAGCGCTTGCGTGAAGTGTTTAAGCTCCCGTGGCAGCCTCAAACGCTAGGCGAACTCTTCTCTCCCTCGATGATGGGCCCAGTTTCATGGGACATCGAAGATCTCTTCGCAGAGGCCCCAACGAGGCACGAGGTCAAGATGGGAACCAGGCGCGGCTACACCCACTGTGCCATGGATGCGTTATTGCTGCCTTTCAGTCAGGATCAGCCGATAGAACTGCGCTCTCAGAGCCCGCCGAGCGGGACGGTGATTCTCGTGCGCGCGTCTAAGGACGAACTTGAAGTCTCGCACCTGGAGGCCGTTGCCTCCTTTGGTATGGCGCGAGAGGGAACTGGAGCCATGCAATCCTTGCTCTGCCCGTTCATCAATCTGTTCCCATCCAAGGAAGAGTATGAGGAGTGGGCTGCTGGCCACCAGGAGGCCTGGACTATAGCGCTGCCGGTCCGGGATGCCTTCGCATTGCTGCGAGAAATGGCGCGTCAAGGTCCGTAGCGATCAAGCTGGCCACTCGGCCCTTCAATGGAGACATCGGGGTCATGAGCTGCTGCACCCAGTAAGGAGTGTCCGATTTGAAGATCCTTGTACTTTTTCTTTTTGTCGGCTGCTGTATTGCATCCGCAGTGCTGGTGGCTTTGTTTTCTAAGCTGGAAGAGCGACGGCCTAGGCGCTGGTGAGAACGCAAACTTTCCTTTTCGCACTGTTAGGGGTCATTCTTGCCGGATGTGCCTCTGTGGCTGACACCCCATCGAGCGTGCGAGTCATCGCCACACCCGCCTCACTAACGGGGGAGGGGGCGCGGGCCACCCTGCGCTTGGTGCCCGCACCGGCTTCCTGCTGCAGCCCGGAGGTAACGCGGGTGGTTCTGGCATTCTACCAGACTCCCGGCATCGTCAAATTTCGTATCAGCCGAGACGGAGTGATTACGCTGATCTACGATTCTCAAACGATCTTGCTCGAGGAGATCAAAGATCTCGTTTCTCGGGAATCGGGTCTGCAAGTTGTTGCAGAAATTTAGGGGCAACTCGGCCCAGAGGGAGTAGCTAAATGAAGAGCTATCTTCAAAAGGCCAGAGGCTATCTTGCGATCATTACTGCCCTCATCGCCTGCCCCTGCCACCTTCCCATCACTCTGCTTCTTCTTATTGGGTTGGCTGGGGGAACAGCTCTCGGTACGTTCCTGAGCCAGAACGCCTTGCTTATCTATGCCGCCTCGACGGTTTACTTCCTGGGCGCTCTCTGGATCGGTTGGCGATGGCTCGGCGAGGGAGGCAAGGGTCATCTCAAGCCAGCCACGACCGGCGAGGTCGAATCCCGCGGCGGAGGCGGAAGAAAGGTCGGCCTCGTTACTAGTTCAGTATGTGCCGATTGCGAGCCAACGCGCGAGCTTGCGTCGCGCACGGGTATTCACAAGGTACCCACGGCCCTGATCGATGGGGAGGTCGTGCTCGAGGGAATACCCAGTCGCGAGCAAGCGCTCGCCGCTCTTCGTCGAGGAGGATGAGCATGGGCAAAAAACGGACACGGGGCCGTAGATCGTCTGCCCTGAGCGGCAAAGGCGCCCTGCTGGCAGGGGTCGCGGTGCTGGGCTTGGCCCTTTTCTTGGGACTGAACTTTGTAGGTCTGATCTCCACCCAGACCCCTAGCGCCTGGCCCACCGCGGCTGCAGATCCAAGCGTTAGCGTTCCTGCGGAGGGCCCGGCTGTAGGGGCGACAGCTCCTGCATTTCAAGTTACCGACGCCTTCGGCCGGGAGGTCACCCGCTCTTCCCTGATTGCTCAACAGCCAGGCCTGATGTTCTTCACTACGACATATTGTCTGCCGTGCATCGAAGGCCTGCGGCACCTAGCACGCTTTCAGCAGGATGTCGATGGTGACCCCTTCAATGTGCTGATCGTGTTTGTCGATCCTTACGAGACGGACGCGGACCTGCAAAATTACCAACAGCGATGGGATTTCCCGCAGAGCTGGTTCTACGTGCTCGACACCGACGAGATGGTGCTGAAATATCGCATCCGTTTCCTCGATTCCAAGTTTGTTCTCGATCCCAGCGGTGTTATCCGCTACGCGGACGTGCGCCCGGCGAACTACGAGACATGGCGAATGGCTTTAGGCACCGTCGGCATCGCACCATGAAATAAAGATCGCTGAAGACGAAGAATGGAAACGCTGCCGATCCTATACGCGCTTAGTGTGGGTGCATTGGCTACAGTGAACCCCTGTGGCTTCGCTATGCTCCCGGCCTATCTGGCCTACTTCTTGGGCACTCAGGAAGCGGATTTCACGGCAGCCTCACCCTTTGCTCGCGGCGCGCGAGCCCTGCTTACTGGAGCTACTATGACCTTGGGTTTCATCATTCTCTTTGGGGTAGCGGGCGCGTTTATCTCCATCGGTGCCCGGTTTCTGATCTCCTGGATGCCCTGGGTGGGCCTCTTGATAGGGGTGGCCCTCGTCCTCCTGGGGCTTCGGCTTCTTCTCGGTCGATGGGTCGGTCTCCCGCTTTTAGATCGTGTGAATATCCGACCCCGGGGTGGGCTTTGGGGCATGTTCCTGTTCGGCATCGCCTACGCGTTGGCCTCCCTCAGCTGCACGCTGCCACTCTTTTTTGTGGCTGTGGGAAGCGCTTTCATCACGGAGGGGGTCTTGAGCGGCCTCTTGCAATTTGTGGCCTATGGGGTGGGAATGGGCATGGTCATCACCGCCCTCACCCTGAGCGCGGCACTCTTCAAAGGGGCCCTGGCTATTTTCCTCAAACGTGTGATACCCTATATTGAACGGCTGAGCGCGGCCTTGCTCGTTGGCGCTGGGATTTACATCGTTTATTACTGGTTGACCACTAGTCAGCTCCTCCTCGCTCTCTTCTAATCGATAGCTTGAGTGTGGGCGCGAGGGGCACCGCCCCCTCGTTTTGCTTATAATGGGGGGACGAAAGTTTGTATGGGAGGCCTGGCATGCCCCAGAAGTACGACCTGGTAGTGATCGGCGCAGGGATGGGTGGCGTCAACGCGGCGAACCGGGCCGCGAGGTTGGGGGCCCGAGTGGCCGTCGTCGAGCGCGGGAAGGTCGGCGGGACTTGAGTGAACGTGGGGTGCATCCCCACCAAGACCCAGGTCGGGTCGGCCAAGGCCATCCAGATCGCACGACGGGGCGAGGAGTTCGGCTTCCACATTTCAGGGCTGGAGGTCGATTGGCCTAGGATCCGAGCCCGCAAGGACGCTATCGTGTCGTCCATTGTGAAGGGGATTGAGCGCTCATTGGAGCAGAATCCCCGCATCGATCTGTTTCGGGGCACGGCACGCTTTGTGGGCCCCGGACGGCTCTCGGTGGATGGGCGGGATATCGAGGCCGAGAAGGTGATCGTCGCCTCGGGGGTAGTACCTGTGGTGCCGGATATCCCAGGACTGGCCGAAGCTGGTTTCAAGACCAACGAAACGGTGATGGATATGGAGAAGCTGCCGAGATCGATGCTGGTGATCGGCGGCGGCCCCGAGGGGATGGAGTTCTCGCAGATATTTCACCGGTTCGGGGTGAAGGTCACCGTCCTGCAACGCCGGGACCGGGTCCTCCCTCGGGAGGATGAGGAGATCTCCCGGGAGCTGGAAGCGATCTTGCGCGAGGAAGGTATCGACATCCGCACCAGGGCCACGCCCAAGCGGGTGGAGAAGCTCGCCGGCGACCGATCGGCAGTCATCGCGGATATCGCTGGGAAAGAGATGCGATTCGAGTGCGACCGCATCCTGGTGGCGGCGGGTCGGCGGCCCCACCAGTTAGCGGAGATGGGCCTGGATGCTGTGGGAGTAGAGGGCGACCCATTGCGCGGGATCGCCATCGACGAGACGCTTCGCACCACCGCTCCCAATGTCTGGGCGGTGGGCGATGTCATGGGGCGGATGCAATACACCCACTTCGCCGTGTACACCGCGGGCATCGCGGTGGCTAATGCTCTCAAAGGGGGAGACCGAACCTACGACACCCTCCGGATCCCCGGCGCCGTTTTCACTGACCCTGAAGTGGCGAGCGTGGGGCTCACGGAACAGGAGGCGTTAGCCCGTGGCCGCAAGATCAAGGTGGGCAAGCAGGCGATGAAAGCGGTAGGGCGGGCCCGAGCGATGGGAGAGACGGCGGGCTTCGTGAAGTTCGTGGTGGACGCTCAGACCGACGAACTCCTGGGGATGCATGTCTTGGCCCATCTGGGGGCCGACCTCCTTCCCCAGGGCATCCTGCTCCTGCACACCGCGGAGCGGTCGATCGCCCCCCTCACTCACTGCATATGCGTCCATCCCACGCTATCGGAGGGCGTGAAGGCTGCTGTTACCAACCTGAAGCCAGTGGAGGCGGTGCTCACGGCGACGGGTGATCTGGAGGGCTAGGACTAGGCGCAGCCCTACTGTCTGCGTTGTTGCATTGAGTTATATCACTCCGACGAGCTGATGGTGATCCATCCTCAAGCGAGCCCGAGGCTCGCCTCTATACAGGCTAAAAAAGACCGCGGGTCCCGACACCGGGACCCGCGACCTATATCGAACTCTTTTTAATTGAGGTAAGTACGCAGCTTGCGGCTGTAGCGCGGGTGGCGCAGCTTTCGCAACACCTCCCCCTCGATCTGCCGGATGCGCTCGCGGCTCAGCCCGAAGTCCTCGGCGATCTCCTGCAGGGTGCGCGGCTCGCCATCGGTCAGGCCGAAGCGCAGATCGATGATGCGCCGCTCACGCAGGGGCAGTTTCCACAGGACCTGGTAGAGCTCCGTGCGCAGCTCCTCGCTCAGGATCATGTCCACCGGGGCGGGGATGTCCTCATCCTCGATGAACTCTCCCAGCTGGCTCTCCCCCTCCTCCCCCACCGGTTTCTCCAGCGACAAGATTTGGGTGGGGGCCTGAAAGACGCGCTCCATCTGCTCCGCGCTGAGGTGGAGGATCTCGGCGATCTCCCGTGGCTCCGGCTTGCGCCCCAGCCGCTTCTCCAGTTGGCCGGAGACCTGGCGCATGCGGCGCAGGCGCTCGCCCATGTGCACCGGCAGTCGGATGGTGCGACTCTGATAGGAGAGGGCGCGGGTGATGGCTTGCCGGATCCACCAGGTGGCATAGGTGCTGAAACGGTTGCCCTGGCGATAATCGAACTTATCCACCGCCCGCATCAAGCCCACGTTGCCCTCCTGGATCAGGTCCAGGAAGGTGAGCCCCTGGCCGCGGTAGTGCTTGGCGATGCTGATCACCAGCCGCAGGTTGGAGCGGATGAGGTGCAGGCGGGCCGCCTCGCCCTCCGCGGCACGCCGTTGCAACTCCGCCCGCTCCTTGCGGGTGAGGCTACCGCGAGCCAGCTGCTGCTGGGCTCGCTTGCCCCGCTGCATCTTCTTGACCAGGTTGAGTTCGTCCGCGGCGCTCAGGATGGTGTGGCGGGCCGCCTCGCGAAAATAGAGGGAGAGGGTGTTCTCGAGATCGGCATCCTCCAGCTGGACCTCCTCCCCGATCGGCTCACCGTCGAGGGGGGCCTCCTCAGCTGTCGAGACCTCGGCCGCCTCGGGGGCCAACTCAACCTCGTCGAGGACCACGGCAATGCCCTGCTCCTCCAAGAGGGCGTAAATCTGGCTGATCTCCTCTAGATGATCCTCCGCCTCGGGGTACTCCTGCAGAATGTCCTCCAGCGAGATGTACCCCTGCTCCTCGCCCTTCTCCAGGAGCCGGGTGATCGCCTCTTGATCCAGCTTCTCCAGCACTGTATCCTCTTGCATCAGATCCCATCCTTCAAAATATCAAATAAAGAAAAGGCCGACACTTCCCGTATCGGCACAAGGCTCCGAGATTCCCCTCCTCCGCCTTGCCGCAGGACTCTCGTGCGGTCGGTGCCTCCTCCCCCCTCTTGTGCCGTCTTTCACACGCGTCCAAAGCCAGATTATAGCACAATTTGACTATAAAATCAAGACCCTGCTGGAACGCGTCCCTAGGGTTAACGATCGGTTAACGGGTCCTTGGCCCGATGGCAAGGCCGAGCCGGGGCTTGAGACAGCTCCAGACCGAGTCGCCAGGATCGACCAAAGCACCCCCGGGGCGGCCTCAGTAGGCCGGGGACTTTGATCTGCATGTGGCCTCGATTATAATCACATGAGTGCGTCTCTCACCGCCTAACCCACCCCAGCCGAGTTCGACTCGCCCTCCCTGGCCACGCTCACCCGTCCCGACAGTCCTGGGAGGGCCCGCTTTTGAGGAATTCTTGATCCTTAGCCGCCCCCTGGTGTAGTGGGCGGCTATCAGTCCGGTCAAGGCCGCCCTGCGCCGGATCGATTTCCTGAGGTGCGCAAGTCATCCCCATCGTCCGCTCACTCTTCAAGCACGGTCAGCGAAGGAGATCGGTGAACCTAGCTCTGGCTCGCACCCGCGACCTCATTCCCAAGGCCCGGCAAGCCCGCTGGTTTTACGCCTTCGTCCCTCACCACATCGCTTTTGGCGGCACCATCAGCTTAACCGCTCTCTTCGTTACCCACGTCCTGGGCGGGAACGTGGCCAGCGTAGGGCAGATCTCCGCGCTGAGTTCACTGGCCTCGGTGCCTGCTTCCATTTTTTGGGGCCGCCTCTCCGATCGTGTTCCTCGTCCCCAGACCTTCA
>JACPWV010000089.1 GCA_016196905.1 Chloroflexota bacterium
CCTGACGCAAGCGCTCCACCTCCGCTCGCAGGGGCAGCACTTCGGCTTCCAGCTTCTCGCGGATGGCCGCCTCCACCTCCTCCACCATTGCCTGAACCAGCTTGTTCAGGGTGTTGAGGTGGCTGCGCTTGATCACCTCCCCTTTGTCGACCAGCATATCCCCACTGGGCTCGAAGACAATCTCCTTGCGCACGGCCTTGCCCAGCGCCTCGTTGAGGCGGCGCTGGGTGGCGGCCGCCTCGCTGACCAGAGCATCGGTCTTGGTGGCCAGCTGCTCCTCGTAGCGCGTCCGGATGTTACCCTCTCGGTCCTCGATCTTGCCGCGCTTCTTAGCTAGGCGCTCCTCCCCCTCTGCGTTGCGCTTTTGGAAGACCGCCTTGAGTTCCTGCAGTTCCTTGGCCATCTTGTCTTCCAGGTTGCGGAGGGCCCGCTGGCGGGCCTCCTCGTCGACCTCGGAGATGATGTACTGAGCAAAGTAGAGCACCCGGTCCAGGTTGCGGCGGGAGATGTCCAAAAGCAGCCCCAGATAGCTGGGGACGCGTTGGGTGTACCAGATGTGAGCCACGGGGGCGGCCAGCTTGATGTGGCCCATCCGCTCACGCCGCACCCGGGAGCGGGTCACCTCCACCCCGCACTTATCGCAGATGATGCCGCGGTAGCGGATCTTCTTGTATTTGCCGCAGTAGCACTGCCAATCCTTGGTGGGGCCGAAGATGGCCTCGTCGAAGAGTCCATCTTTCTCCGGCCGCAGTCGACGATAGTTGATCGTCTCCGGCTTGGTCACCTCGCCGTATGACCAGGCGAGGATCCGCTCCGGCGAAGCCAGGCTGAGGCGCAAGCCGTGAAAATTCTTGATCTCCAAGTTTATCCCTCCCGTGGCGCGCGGCGCTCGGATCGAACCAACCCCAGGGACAACAAAACCCCTCGCCCCACGGACGAAACATATTCGCCCCGCGAGGTGAGGCGACAAGTCCAAACGTTACCTATGAGGATGGGCAGAGTGGGACTACAACGGGGTGCGCAGGGCCCGATGTCATCCCCCGGGGTATTTAATTTTACAAAACAATATAATAGCCGAATTGAGTGCAAATGTCAAGGAAATGGGGACGCCTGCCCAGACCCTAAAACTGGACGTTCTCTAGCAATTCTAGTTTGACATAAAGATTCAATAAACAACGAGTTATACATGGACGGGCGTTGCCACGGGGCCGTGCAGATGGTAAACTGGCTGGTATGGAGATCTCGGGCGCTCGGGCGCGAGGGGCAGAGGATGAACATTGTGAGCGGCGCCGTGCGGCACAGGTCATGCTGGAAGCGGCCTTGAGAGCGGCGGATCCCCGCGCGGCGATCCATCACCATCTCCACTTTGAAGGAGATCGACTTCGCGTAGCAAATCGCCTATATGAGCTGAGCGAAGTGGGCCAAGTCCATGTGGTGGGGGCGGGGAAGGCCAGCGGGGCCATGGCTCAAGCCATCGAGGAGATTCTGGACGAGCGTATCGCTGCCGGCTGGGTGAATGTGAGATACGGCTATTCTGCCTCCACCCGGAGGATCGCGATTCGCGAGGCGGGGCATCCGTTGCCCGATCAGAGCGGCCTGGAAGGCACGCGGCGTATGCTCGAACTGGTGAGACGGGCGGGAGAGGGCGAGCTGGTGATTTGTCTCATCTCGGGTGGCGGCTCGGCTCTGCTAGAGCTTCCCCAACCGGGAATCTCGCTCGAGGATTTACAGGCCACCACCGACGCTCTGCTGCGCTGTGGGGCGCCCATCCAGGAGATCAACGCCGTGCGGAAACACCTTTCTCAAGTCAAGGGAGGCCGTTTGGCCCGCCTGGCCCATCCCGCTGGAGTGATCTCCTTGATCCTGTCCGACGTGGTGGGGGATCCGCTGGATGTGATCGCCTCTGGCCCTACGGTGCCCGATCCCACCACCTATGCCGATGCCTGGAGGGTGATCGAAAAATACGGCCTGCAAATCGTCCTCCCTGGTTCGATCCTCGATCATCTGGGCGCCGGCCGGGGGGGTAGTGTGGAGGAGACGCCCAAGCCCGGGGATCCGATCTTCGAGCGCGTCCACAATGTGATCGTGGGCAACAATCGACAGGCGGCGCTGGGTGCCCTGGAAGCAGCCCACCAGCTCGGTTTCAATCCGCTTCTTCTAACCACCTATTTAGAGGGAGAGGCGCGGGAGGCGGGCCGCTGGGTGGCTGGCCTGGCCAAGGCGCTGGCTCGCGACGAGGGCCCCATCGCCAGGCCCGCCTGTCTCATCCTAGGTGGGGAGACCACGGTGACCCTGCGCGGCTCGGGAGTGGGAGGGCGCAATCAAGAGCTGGCGCTGGCGGCGGCCATCGCTTTGGAGGGTTACCCCGATGTGCTGGTGGTGGCCTGTTCCACCGACGGGACCGATGGCCCCACGGATGCGGCGGGGGCCATGGTCGATGGCGAAACCGTCGCCCGCGCCCGCCAGCTCGGCCTCGATCCCGAGGGATACCTAGCCAACAACGACACATACCATTTCTTCAAGGCCCTGGACGACCTGATCGTTACCGGCCCCACCCGCACCAACGTCAACGATCTGGTGCTCATTTTAGCCACTTAATGCTTCGCGTAGTGAGTGGACTATATGTCAGCCATAGGTGATACAGATTGGGGTAACGGGTTGTACGAAAGGCGACGCTCCTATGGCGAGTTAAGAAAATGCGCATTGGAGTCATTGCCGATACGCACATCCCGCAGCGGTTGAAGGCTATCCCGCCCCAGGTCGGTGAGATTTTCCATGGGGTCGATCGGATTCTGCACGCCGGCGATCTGGTCGATCCACGCATCCTGGACGAGCTGGAACGCATCGCCCCGGTGGTGGCGGTGCGCGGCAACATCCACCTGATCGATGGCAGCATCGACGATCCGCGCTTGCCGCCAGAACAGACCTTTGAGCTGGAAGGCCATCGGGTCCTCTTGACCCACGGCCACGGCTCTTTCGTGCGCGGCTCTTGGGAGCGGCTGCGTTATTGGGTTACGGGGGATCGTGGCCAGGTAAACGAACGGATCGTCGAGTGGTACTCCAAGGTTCGTCCGGGGTTCGATGTGATTGTTTTCGGCCATTCCCATCGTGCGTTTCAGCGCACGGTGTGCGGAGTGTACTTCTTCAACCCTGGGGCGGTGGCCCCCACCGAGGGGGACATAGCCTCGGTGGGGCTTTTGACTCTGGAGCCGGGCAGCGTGCGCGGCGAGATCGTGCTGCTGGAATGAGACTGAGCTTTTTGTCGATCATCCTGGGTCCGAGTCGGGCCCCGAGTCGCTGTACGCGGCCGACCGGTTCTCTGCTCGTGCTGAGAAGTTAGTTCGAACTTGATCGAGGTTCGCTTTCGTGTTAGACTTATAACTGCGAGCCCCCGTAGCTCAGTTGGATAGAGCAGCGGCCTCCGGAGCCGTGTGCGGGCGTTCGAGTCGCCCCGGGGGTACTTTACCCTCTCAAGCAAGCGCTCCTCCAGCATCGTAGCGACGAGGCTCCCGAGCGTGTACCCCTTAGTCTTGATCGCCATCCTGCAGAGGACATGGGGCGTATTGTAGGCTCTCCCGCCATAGATGTTGTTATTCGTGAGCTGGGCGCTGAGCTCCTCGACGACTACCTCGCGTTCTTCGACCAGGACGCGTTCGCGGACAACCCAGGGTGGTCACACTGCTACTGTGCCTTCTTCCACAGCGACTTCCCGGACGACGAGTCGTCCTGGTCCTCCGAGGGTCGTGCCCGCAACCGGGCGTTCAAGGCACAGCTCATCCGCTCCGGAAAGGCGCCCGGTCTGCTCGCCTACTTCGGTAACAAGGTCGTCGGGTGGTGCAACGCGGGACCGCGCGCCGGCTATCAGAATCTGCGTCACCGTGGGGAGGCGGTGGAGGATCCAACAGAGCGCGTCGGCTCGATCCTGTGCTTCATTATCGCGCGGGCCTATCGCGGACGCGGCGTGGCAACCGCGCTCCTAGCGGCGGCCTGCGAGAAGTTCGAGCGCGAGGGGTTCGCTGTTATTGAAGGCTATCCGACGGCCCGCTTCCCGGAGCTCCCGGACGACTTGCCCATGAGCGCGCGGAACTACCCTGGCCCACTCTCGATGTACCTCAAGGCGGGGTTCTCGGTTCACCGCGAGATCGGCAACTGGGCCGTGGTGCGCAAGCGCCTCGGCAAATGCTGACCTCTCCACGGGTAACCATTTGGGCGAGTCTACGCAGCGAACCTGCACTGGGGTATAAGCCGACGCCAGTGCCGCTCTGAAGCGAGCGATTAATCAGACTCTACTGAGATTGTAGCACGCGCCCTCTGGATCGCGTCGAGCAGGCGTCGAGCTCGTTCCGTGAGTTCCTCGAATCTACCCTCCGCCAGGATTGCCTTGTCCAGGAGTGCCCCGCCCATACCCACCGCGACGGCTCCCGCCCGAATAAAATCTGCGGCGTTCTCGAGGTTCACGCCTCCTGTGGGCATCAGTCGCACTTGGGGCAAAGGGGCGAGCACATCCTTTAAATAATGCGGACCCACGGAGCGGATGGGGAATACCTTGACGATATCCGCCCCGGCCTCCCAGGCAGTCAGGATCTCCGTGGGAGTGAAGGCGCCCGGCACGACCACTTTGCTGTAGCGATGCGCCGCCGTGATCACACTCTGGCTCAGACTGGGAGAGACGATGAACTGCCCCCCAGCCAGGATGGCCGAGCGCGCCGTCTCACCGTCCAGTACCGTGCCCGCGCCTAGGAGGATTTCAGACCCGAAGCGATGCCCCACATCGCGCATGACGTCCAGCGCCCCGGGGACGGTCATGGTCACCTCAAAAGCTCGGAGGCCTCCGGCTCTCAGCGCCTCCACCGCGCGCATGAGCTGGCCGGGATCGTCAGAGCGGAGGATAACGACCACCCCGAGATCGATCAAAGCGGAGAGGATATCGTTCTTCTCCATCACCGTCGGTCCCTCAACTGCAGGACCATGGAGCACCTTACTCCTTCGCTCATCTTTACCGCTTTACCGCCGGGAGTATACCTCAGGATTCACTACGTCCGCCGGCCTTTCTCCGCGCAGGACAGCTAGGACGTTCTCAACAGCTCTCAGCCCCATGCGCAGAGTCGTTTGCACAGTAGCGGCACCGAGATGGGGAGTCGCGATGAAATTGTCAAGGGCCAGGAGGGGGCTATCCTGGGGTGGCTCATTCGAGAAGACATCGCAGGCAGCCCCAGCCAGCTTCCCTTGCGCGAGGGCCTCGTATAATGCCTGCTCATCTACTAAGCTGCCTCGCGAGGTGTTGATCAAGAAGGCGGAAGGTTTTATTCGTTCAAGCGCCCTCCAGTCTATCAGATGGTGGGTATCATCGGTAAGAGGGACGTGTAGGCTGATGATGTCACTCCCGCTTAGTAACTCTTCCAGCGAGCAGTATGAGGCTCCCAGCCTCGCCAGCAGTTCCTGTGGCGCGGGGACCGGGTCGTGGTAGAGGATCCGC
>JACPWV010000090.1 GCA_016196905.1 Chloroflexota bacterium
GATGGCGAGATCGTTTATCGCGCCCAGATCGAGACCAGCCAGCCCTTTCCCCACCTCGAATCTATCGAGTTCACCCTCTCTCCGACATGGCAGCCTCGCGTGCTCCGCATGACCTCGGAGCATGAGAAAGGTAAGGCCACCTATGAGGGTCAGGCGGTGGAGGGCCGCTGGGAGATCGAGATCGTGGATGGGCAGGGCAAAGCCACACATTATGGTTTTCCTTATGATAAACACACTGAGCTGGATGACCTGTCTCCCATCTTCAACATCGTCACCTTCCAGCGTTTGGGCCTGTCCCCAGGTCACAATCGAGAGATTCAGGTCATCTACATGGAACCCATGGTGTTCACTCCCAAATGGGCTGCCCAGCTCTACTCCCGTTCGGACGACGAGGTCATTAAGGTATCGGCTGGCGAATACGTCGCGCGGCATTACCGCTATCGGAGCCTGGACAAGGGATGGGAGAGCGACATGTAGACCGATGAGCAGGAGATTGTCTTGCGTTATCGACGACTATACGAGCTCGTCGAATATCGAAAAGACTGAATGGTCTCTGAATCGTGCTCCGAGGCGTCGAGAGCACATAGCGTCGCCCTTCAGGGCAACGTTGCTGCATTTTTAGGGGCTCTCTCTGTGAATAGACCCTAGACCTTGATCGTCATAGCATAAAGAATAGAATATAGCGTCCGAGTCCGCTTCGGACGTTTTGTTGTAAAATGGGCGGTTAGGAGATTGCATCGCGTGCGTCGTTCAAATATTGGCTTCTTTAACGTCGTGGTCCTGGGCCTCACCAGCTTCCTCACCGACGTCAGCACCGAGATGGTTTATCCGCTGCTGCCTTTATATTTGACCACGCGCTTGGGGGCCAGCCCCTCCATCGTGGGGCTCATCGAGGGGATCGCCGAGAGCCTAGCCAGCCTCACCAAAGTTTTCTCCGGTTACGTCTCCGATCGGGTTGGCCGTCGGAAGCCGCTGGCCATCGCGGGTTATGCCTCATCGACGCTGGGGAAAGTCCTCTTTTATCTCTCCACCTCCTGGGGATGGATCCTCGCCGGGCGGGTGGTGGATCGCTTCGGCAAAGGGGTGCGCACCGCACCGCGCGACGCCCTCATCGCCGATAGCACCGATGTGGAGGTGCGCGGCCGGGCCTACGGGCTTCATCGCGCCCTGGATACGGCGGGCGCGAGTATGGGCGTAATACTTGCCTTTCTGTTTTTGACCGCCTATCCGGGCGATTTTTCGGCCGTGTTTTTGCTTTCCCTCATCCCGGCTGGACTCGGCGTGGCGGTTTTGTTTCTGGCCCGCGAGCGAGGCTCGCTTGCGCCGGGCGCGGCGCCACTGTCCTTGCGTTGGTCCAGCTTGGATAGACGTCTGCGTGCGTTCCTGCTCCTGACCTTGGTCTTCACCCTGGGCAACTCCTCCAACCAGTTCCTCCTCCTTCGGGCGCGAAATCTGGGCTTCGACGCCACGACCGTTGTCCTTCTCTACCTGGTCTACAACGTGGTTTATGCCCTCTTGTCTTATCCGGCAGGACGGCTCTCCGATCGGTTGGGGCGGAAGAGACTCCTGGTGGCCGGTTACCTCGTCTATGGCTTGGTTTATCTGGGGTTCGCTTCGACCCCCGAGGCGAATCTCCTGTGGGGGCTCTTCGCGATCTACGGCCTCTATGTGGCCCTGACCGAGAGTGTGGAGAAAGCATTGGTCGCGGACCTGGCCCCTAGGCCACTGCGCGCCACCGTCATCGGCCTCCATGCTACCATCGTCGGAGCTGGGCTCTTACCCGCGAGCGTGTTGGCGGGCCTGCTGTGGGACTTGATGGGCCCGGCCGCACCCTTCTACCTGGGAGGGACCCTCGGCCTGGCGGCGGCCATTGGGCTGTGGCTTTTGATTTAGCCTCTGACAGGTCTTTGTGCTAGAATGCCGCCTCGCAGAGTCGCGTTAGCTTCCCGAGAGCTCGCCTTCACTCGCGAGCGCAGTGGCTTCAGCCGCCTCGCGACATCGTAAGGGGAGGTGACTCATGGAGAGTCTGGGTTGGGTGGCGCTGGCTTGGCTGTTGCCCATCGGCCTCATTCTTCTGGGCGCGGCCTCGGTCCCGCAGGAGGAGGCGCCGGAGCGAGCCGCGGCTGGGCTGTTAGGCATCGTCGTCGCCATTTTGGGCTATGCTCTCCTGGGGTTCGGTTTCCAGTTCGGGGGACTGGGGCTCGTCTCCGATCTGCCCGGTGCCGAAGGGATGGTACGCGAATGGGGGCCGCTGGATACTACTTGGGGTCTGGGCTGGGGGGTGATCGGCCTGGGTGGGTTCGATCTACTGCGAGGCACCACGAGCCCAGAGTTGACCTCGCTTTTTATTCATCAGGCAGCGCTGCTCGCTTCCTCGATCGCCATCCCCGCCCTGGCCCTGAGCAAGAGGCTGCGCAGTCGGGGCCTGGCGGTGATCGCGCTCCTGGTGGGAGTGTTCGTCTATCCTATCTTCGGCAACTGGGCCTGGGGCGGGGGCTGGCTCTCTCAACTGGGAAACACACTGGATCTAGGCTATGGCTTCGTCGATTTCGCCGGCGCGGGTGCCGTCCACGTCCTGGGAGCGACGTTGGCCCTGTCCGGGCTGGTGGTTCTCGGCGCGCGACTCCCGTCTCCCAAACGCGGGCCGCTTCCCCCGCCGCCGGCGCATCTTCCGCTGCTGGGGATACTGGGCGGCTTCGCGATCCTGGTGGGCTGGTTTGGGCTGGCCGTCGGCAACCCGCTGGCC
>JACPWV010000091.1 GCA_016196905.1 Chloroflexota bacterium
CCGCGGGAGCGTCTGCGCCGCAATCTGGAGCTGCCTGAGGTCAGTGAGCGGGATGTGGTGCGCCACTACACCCGTCTCTCCCAACTCAACTTCGCGGTGGATACCGCCTTTTATCCTTTGGGATCGTGCACGATGAAGTACAACCCCAAGGTGAATGAAGTGGTGGCCCGCCTCCCGGGGTTCGCCCAGATCCACCCTTATCAGGATCCTGCCACGGTGCAGGGGGCTCTGCAGCTCATGTACGAGCTCCAACAGTATTTGGGTGAGATCGCCGGGCTGCCGGCGGTGAGCCTCCAGCCCGCGGCCGGAGCCCAGGGGGAGCTGAGCGGGATGCTCATGGTGCGCGCTCACCATCTGAGCCGCGGCGATCTGGGACGGCGGGTGGTTATTGTTCCCGACTCGGCCCACGGCACCAACCCGGCCACGGCGACCATGTGCGGATATGAGGTGGTTCCGATACCCTCCGATGCGCGGGGCAACATCGACCTGGGGCTGTTGCGGGCTCGGGTTGATAAGAGCGTGGCGGCCTTGATGATCACCAACCCCAATACTTTGGGCCTCTTTGAGGAACACATTCAGGAGGTGAACCAGGCGGTGCACCGCGCCGGCGGTTTGGTATATGGCGATGGGGCCAATATGAACGCGCTTTTGGGCATTGCTCAGCCGGGCCGCTTGGGTTTCGATATCCTCCACTTCAACCTGCACAAGACCTTCAGCACGCCTCATGGGGGTGGGGGCCCGGGGGCGGGCGCCCTGGCGGTGAGCCGGGAACTGGAGCCCTATCTGCCCGTTCCTCTGACGGCGCGGCGCGCGCCTGGGGCGGGCCGCGAGGGGGAACAATACTACCTCGATTATGATCGACCCCAGTCCATCGGCAAAGTGTGCACTTTCTACGGCAACTTCGGCAATTTGGTGCGGGCCTACGCCTACATCCGCAGCCAGGGGCCTCAGGGCTTGCGCGCCGTGAGCGAGCACGCGGTGCTCAACGCCAACTACCTGCTCAGCCAGTTGCGCGATACTTACGAGGTGCCTTATGATCGTGCCTGCCTGCACGAGTTCGTCCTCTCCGGGCGGCGGCAGGCAGAACACGGCGTGCGCACCCTGGATATCGCCAAGCGGCTCCTCGATTTCGGCTTCTATGCCCCCACCATTTACTTCCCGCTCATCGTGGAGGAGGCACTGATGATCGAGCCCACCGAGACGGAGAGCCGGGAGACCCTGGATGCTTTCGCCGCCGCGCTGCACCAGATCGCCCGCGAGGCAGAGGAAGAGCCTCAGGCTCTGCGCTCCGCTCCCCACCGCGCCCCCACCCGGCGCCTGGACGAGGTGGGCGCGGCGCGGCGGCCCAACCTGCGCTGGCGCGCTGCTTCGGGCCTGAAGCCTCAGGGCTAAAGGCCAACGGGCGGGTTTGACAGGGAGGAACCGACCTTCTAGAATCAGGCTGAGCGAGGCGGGATTGAACCGATGACCCCGGGTGCAGGTGTAATCTTAGATACTTCAGAGATGAACGAGGACGCCGACCTGGTCTCGCGCACACTGGCTGGGGATTTGGACGCCTTCGAGGCTCTGTACAACAAGTACAAGCGCAGCCTCTATCGGACGGCCCTGGCCATCACCGAGGATGATGGGGCGGCCGACGAGATCCTGCAGGACTGCTTTCTGCGTGCCTACGCGCACCTCCCGCGGCTGGATCTCTCTACGCCCCTGGCGGCTTGGCTGCACCGCATCGCCATCAACCTCAGCTACAACCGGGTGGCCCAGCGTCGCCTCTGGTCGGTTTCCCTCGATCAGATCATCGATCGCCTGGGGGCTGGCTCCATCCCCTCCCCCGAGCAAGCCCTGGAGCGGAGCGAACTGCGCGAGCGGGTACGGCGGGCGATTCACGCGCTGGGCTTCGAACAGCGCGTGGTGGTGCTTCTCTACTACTTGCAGGGCTTCAGCTTGGCCGAGATCGCTTACATCCTGGATTGCCCCCTGGGCACGGTCAAGTCGCGCCTGCATCACGCCCGGCGCAAGCTGCGGCGTGAACTGGGAGCCGACGTGGCTTGGACGCCTGGGGCGGCCCTGGACCTGGGTTGAGGTGCGAATGAGCGACGAGCGTTGCTTCGATGATCTGGATTCCCTCTTGCGTTGGAATTTGAGGGACCTGGTGCCTGAGCAGGAGCCCCCTGGGCGCGCCTGGCGCGCCATCCGCGCTCAAATCAGGGTGGCGCGGGAGCTGCGCCGCCAGCGCCCCGGGGAGGTCCACCGCCCCCGCGCTTCCTCCGTGCGGGTGTACTCGATTCCCCGGCCTTATGCAGAGGAGAAGGACGCTCTCCTCCATCTTTGGGCGCTGGTAAAGATCTAAACATCGAGGGGACCGCAGGATGAGAGATTTTTTGAGGCTCTAGGGTAGGTGAGGGGGATACCTTGGCCGTTCTTCTGGATGTACGCGATCTGAGGACTGAGTTTCGCACCGAGGAAGGAGTGGTTCGCGCCGTCAACGGGGTCTCCTTCCAGGTCCAGGAAGGGGAGACCCTGGGGATCGTGGGGGAGAGCGGCTGCGGCAAGACGGTGAGCATGCTCTCGGTGATGCGCCTGGTCCCCCAGCCCGCCGGGCGCATCGTGGGGGGGCAGGTGCTGTTCGGGGGGCGGGATCTCCTCAAGATCAGCGAGGAGGAGATGCGCCAGATCCGAGGCAACAAGATCGCCATGATCTTCCAGGATCCCATGACCTCCCTGAACCCCGTGCTCACCATCAATCAGCAAGTGAGCGAGTCGCTGATGCTTCACCTGGGCATGAACCGCGAGCAGGCGCGCCTGCGCACCATCGAGCTTTTAAAGACGGTGGGGATCCCCGAGGCGGAGAACCGGGTGGACGATTACCCCCATCAGTTCAGCGGGGGGATGCGCCAGCGCGTGATGATCGCCATGGCCCTGTCCTGCGGCCCGCAAGTATTGATCGCCGATGAGCCCACCACCGCCCTGGATGTGACCATCCAGGCCCAGATCATCGAGCTGGTGAAGCGGCTGAAGGAAGAGATCGGCATGGCCGTGGTGTGGATCACCCACGACCTGGGGGTGGTGGCCGGCCTGGCCGATCGGGTCCACGTGATGTACGCCGGCTATATCGTTGAGAGCGCGCCGGTCAAGGACATCTACGCCGATCCCCGCCACCCCTATACGCTGGGGCTGCTGCGCTCCATCCCCCGCCTGGACGAGGTGCGCAAAGAGCGATTGACTCCCATCGATGGGCTGCCGCCTGACTTGATCGCCCTACCCATAGGCTGCCCCTTTTATGATCGCTGTCCCTACCATTTCGGCAAATGTCTGGAGGAGAATCCTACCCTGGACGCACGGGTGGCCTCCTCGCAGCATAAGGCGGCCTGTTGGGCCGATGTCACCAAGGAACGGGTGTGGGCATGAGCACCCACAACGAAGTGCTCCTCGAGGTGAGGAAGCTGAAGATGTATTTCCCCATTACGCGGGGGATCGTCTTTCAACGCCATGTGGGGGACATCAAGGCGGTGGACGATGTGAACCTCACCATCCGGCGCGGGGAGACCTTTGGGCTGGTGGGGGAGAGCGGAAGCGGCAAGACCACCGTAGGGCGGGCCATCCTTCAACTCTATCGGCCCACCAGCGGCCAGGTCATCTTCGAGGGGCAGGATCTTACCCAGTTGAGCGGCGAGCCTTTGCGGCGCATGCGCCGCAAGATGCAGGTCATTTTCCAGGATCCCTACGCCTCCCTTAACCCACGCATGACGGTGGGCGACATCATCGGGGAGCCTCTGGAGATCCATGGGGTGGCCCGCGGCAAGGAGAAGCGCGAGCGGGTCCAAGAATTGCTGGAGGTGGTGGGGCTCAACCCCTACTTCGCCAACCGCTACCCTCACGAGTTCAGCGGCGGCCAGCGCCAGCGCATCGGCATCGCCCGCGCCCTGGCCCTCAACCCTTCCTTCATCGTGGCCGATGAGCCTATCTCCGCTCTGGATGTCTCCATCCAAGCGCAGATCCTCAATCTACTGGAGGAGCTGCAAGGCAAGTATAACTTGACCTACTTGTTCATCGCCCACGACCTGAGCGTGGTGCGCCACATCAGCGATCGCATCGCCGTGATGTACTTGGGGAAGATCTTCGAAATCGCCGACCGGGATGAGCTATATCGCAACGGACTACAGCCCTATACGCAAGCCCTCCTCTCGGCCATCCCCATTCCCGACCCGCGAGTGGAGGAAAAACGCGAGCGGATCATTCTCACGGGAGACATCCCCAGCCCGGCCAACCCGCCCGTGGGCTGCCATTTCTGCACCCGCTGCCCGGTGGCTATGGATATCTGCTGGGAGGTGGAGCCCCCCTTGGCAGATGTGGGCGATGGCCACCAAGTTGCCTGCTGGCG
>JACPWV010000092.1 GCA_016196905.1 Chloroflexota bacterium
AGCCTTGCGCCGGGAGAGCGCGGTGCGCTCATAGAACAAGGTGGAGATTCGGCGGTCGACTGGGCTTTGAACCTGAAGGACTTGGCCAAGCACATCACCCTCATTCATCGTCGAGATGTCTTTCGGGCCCATGAAGGTAGCGTCGCCGAGCTGATGGCCTCCCCAGTCCAGATGAAGCTCTTTTACGAGTTGAAACGGGTGTATGGGAATGAGTGGGTACAAGGCGTGACCATCTTCGATAATCGCGATGGGCACGAAGAGGAATTGGACGTGGATGCGGTGCTGATTAACATTGGGTTCAAGGCTGATCTGGGACCCATCAAGGAATGGGGCCTGGAGTTGGACAGGCGCTACATCAAGGTCAACGGGCGCATGGAGACGAACATCCCCGGCGTGTACGCCGCGGGCGATGTGGCCTCGCCCCAGGGCGGGGTGAACCTCAACCTGATCGCGGTGGGGTTCGCCCATGCGGCCATTGCGGTGAACGTGGCCAAGACCTACATCGAGCCCCAGGCCCCGCTGTTCCCGGGCCATTCCAGCGAAAAAATGTGAAGCGGACTGGAGGAGACGTGGTCGTCGAGGTCAAGACACCGCAGCGCAGTGAAGAGGAGCGCATCGAGGAACTGGTCAAGCGCAGCGCATGGGTCACCCCCTGGGACAAGCTGCTGGAGTGGATCCAGTCGGTGTATAACTGGGGGCGCAAGTCCTCTTTGTGGCCCATGCAGTTCGGGCTGGCCTGCTGCGCCATGGAGATGATCGCCACCGCCGCCTCGCGTTACGACATCGCCCGCTTCGGGGCGGAGGTGTTCCGCGGCTCGCCGCGCCAGGCGGACGTGATGATCGTGGCGGGTACGGTGACCAAGAAGATGATGCCCCCTATCGTTCGCCTCTACCACCAGATGGCGGAGCCCAAGTACGTTATCTCCATGGGGGCGTGCGCCACCGGAGGCGGTCCCTTCAAGGAAGGTTACAACGTGGTCTCAGGCGTGGATGAGTACATCCCGGTGGATGTTTACGTCCCCGGCTGCCCGCCCACCCCCCAAGCCCTGCTGCATGGCCTGATGAGCCTGCAGAAAAAGATCGAGGGGCAGTCCCTGCCCGATCTGCCCTGGTATCGCGGCGGGCCCTCGCCAGAGGTGCCGATACCTGTTCTGGGACCGGACATCTTCGACCTGCGCCAGATCAAGGAGATCAAGGCGGGGGTCCAGTCTGCGCGCGGCCCGCAGGCGGCCGAGGCCGCCGGCGAGGAGAAAAAAGCGGAGCGCAAGCTGGTGGTCGAGATCGTCACCCCGCAGCCCACGATCGACCTGGCCAACCGGCTCAGCCAGGTGTTTGGCGAAGGCATTGCGACGGCCGAGAAGGTGGCCTTGCTGATCGATGGCGATCGACTCGTCGATGTGGCGCGTTACCTGCGCGCTGAGCCCGACCTGCGTTTCGACTATCTCCATAACCTGACCAGCGTGGATTTCCCCGAACACTTCGAGGTGGTCTACCATGTCTCCAACCTGGACCGCGGCGGGGAACCCGTCGAGTTCAAGGTGCGGGTGACGGACAAGCAGAACCCCGAAGTCCCCTCGCTGGTTGAGCTGTGGCCGGGGGCCAACTTCCAGGAACGCGAGGTATGGGACCTGATGGGCATCCGCTTCCGCGGCCACCCCAACCTGAAGCGCATCCTTCTGTGGGAAGGCTTCCACGGCCACCCCATGCGCAAAGACTATAAAGAGCCTTATTACGAGGAGGAGAAGAAGCCTTACGACATGCGCTGGCCGGAGGGCGTGCACGTGCGCATCGAGGATCGGGTGCCCTGGAAGCGCAACGTCAAATACCCCCAGGATTTTGACCCGCAGACCTGGCGGCCACCCGAAGAGACGCTCCCTGTGGTGGAGGCTCAGGAGTTGCGCCCAGGTATGGAACTTCAGACCGATCAATTCATCGTGAACATGGGGCCTCAACATCCCAGCACCCACGGCGTGTTCCGCATGAAGGTGACCCTGGATGGCGAGACCGTGGTGAACCTGGAGCCGATCATGGGCTACTTGCATCGCAATCACGAGAAAATCGGCGAGCGCAACGCCTGGCTGATGAACATGCCCTACACCGATCGGCTGGATTATCTGGCCTCCATGAACAACAACTTCGGTTATGCCATCGCCGTGGAGAAGATGTTGGGCTTGAAGGTGCCTGAACGGGCCGAGCACATCCGGGTGATCATGGCGGAGTTGAGCCGCATTCAGCGGCATATGTTGGGCATCGGCTTCCTGCTCAACGACCTAGGCGCCCTCTTCACCCCCGCCCTATACGCGTTGGAGGAACGCGAGCTGGTGCTGGACCTCTTCGAGATGGTCTCTGGCGCGCGGATCATGTGCAACTACTTCCGCTTCGGTGGGGTGGCCTACGACATGTCCGAGGAGGCCCTGAAGTTCACCCAGCAGTTGGTGTATGAACGGCTGCCGCGCGCGGTGGACGAGCTGGATCGCTACCTGACCGACAACGAGATCATGCTGGCGCGCACCCGCGGGGTGGGCGTGCTGCCCCGCCAAATGGCGATCGACTACAGCACCGCTGGCCCGGTGTTGCGCGGCTCCGGCGTGCGCTACGACGTGCGCCGCGGCGAGCCCTACTCCATCTACGATCGCTTCGAGTTCGATATCCCCATCGGCACTCAGGGGGATGTCTACGATCGCTACTTGGTGCGCCTGCAGGAGATGCGCCAGTCCCTCAGGATCCTGAACCAGGCCCTGCAGCAGCTACCCACCGGCGAGATCCTGGCTAAGAAGAAGCTATGGCAGGTCCGCGTGCCGGAGGGGGAGGCCTACGGTCGGGTGGAGAATCCGCAAGGGGAGTTGGGCTTCTATCTGGTCTCCGAGGGAGGCCCCAATCCTTATCGCTACCACGTCCGCTCGCCGGGGTTTGTGAACCTGACTGCGCTGGGGGAGATGTGCCAGGGCCACAAAGTGGCCGACGTGGTCGGGATCCTGGGCAGCATCGACATCGTCCTGGGAGAGGTGGACCGCTGAACTTTGGCCCACTTCATCCGCAGCTACCTGGGGGATCTTAAGATGCGGGGTCTGGGCCGCCGCTACCGACCGGATGCTGCGGCGGTGCGCCAGAGCCCCCAGGAGCGCGGGATCTTCACCGTTCAATACCCTGAGGAGAAGCTGGCCATCCCGGAACGCTTTCGCTATCTCCCCTTTCTGCTCTACGAGCCGGACACCGGCTACGAGCGCTGCACCGCTTGCGGTATTTGTGCTAAAGTCTGCCCGCCGCAGTGCATCTGGATCGTGCAGGCCAAGGACGAGAATGGCAAAGCCCTCCCCAAGGCTTCCGAGTTTTACATCGACATGTCCATCTGCATGTCCTGCGGCTTCTGCGCTGAGTTCTGCCCCTTCGACGCCATCAAGATGGATCATGATTATGAGCTGAGCGGTTACGAGCGGCGGGAATCTTGGATCTACGATTACCCCAAGCTGCTCAAGCCCACCACTTACTACGCCCAGATTCATCCATTGGATTGGGCGGCCGAAGAGGAGGAGAGGCGGCGCAAGGAGGAGGCCCGGGCCAAGCGCGCGGCTCCCGCGCCGGCGGCACCCCCCAGCCCGGGGTAGACTTTGCCGGCCGATGGTGATACGCTGAGGCAGTCGGAGGAAGGAATATGGCGTACGTCATAGCCGAGCCTTGCATCGGAGTCAAAGACAAGTCCTGTGTGGAGGTCTGCCCGGTCGATTGCATTTATGAAACGGAGGATCAGTACTACATCCACCCCGATGAATGCATCGACTGCGGCGCCTGCGAGCCGGTCTGCCCGGTGGAGGCCATCTTCGAGGTCAGCGCCGTCCCTGAGAAGTGGCAGTCCTTCACTCTGAAGAACGCCCAGCTCTCCGGGGTGGCTAAGTAGCTGGCTTGGCTGCCGCCGAGGGTACAACTAGGATGCCCTGAGTGGGCCTAGCAGTTAGAGAGAGGCCGCGTATGCGCGCCTCTTTCCTCTTAAAGGAGGTGAGCCTTGGACGGAGAACTGGTGGGGCGGACCCGGCACGGCGAGCTGAGCCTGGATCAGCTGGCCGAGCTGCAGCCAGGCTTGGGACAACTGATGCCGCAGATCAGCCAGCGTTACTGGATCCTGTACTACGCAGCGCGGGGCGGGAACTGGGCCTTGGCCCATTATCAACTCCGGGGGATCCGCGGGCTGATGCGCATCGGGGAGACCACCCGACCCAAGATGGCCAAGTTCTTGAGAGCGTTTCAGGAGGGGCACCTGGGAGCCATTGAGAAGGCCATCGAGGCTCGGGACTGGGCCGACTTTGAGAAGGCTTATGGCGAAGGGATCAAAGGGGCGAACAGCTATCACGCGACGACCGGCCATCCGGAGGTCGTTTGGCAGCTGCCGCCGACGCCGCCGGAGCATTTGGTGTTAACCCCCATCCAGGAGGGGAAAAGCGAATAAAGAGATATGGGCCTCGATCGAACGAGGCCCTTTTCGCTATCGCGGTGGAAGAAGGACAAGGATGCTCAAAAAGGTGAGGAAAAGGAGGAGAACCACAAGCAGGGAGTCCCACCGGGAGGGGCGCATCGTCTATACTGTTTCCATGGCGGAGGACTCCTCAGCGCCTAGCGTCGGCGAGTGGGCCGGGCGGGATTCGAACCCACACTCCGCCTACGCGGAAGCAGATTTTAAGTCTGCTGCGTCTGCCGATTTCGCCACCGGCCCCAATGGATTGTATCAAACCTTGTGCGATATCGACAGCTTTCGATTTCCCCGATCGAGGGGAAGACAAGTCTTTACGGCAATAGGCTCTGGCTAACTGAAGTCAGCGGCGCGGCCTGACCTTCCATCCGCCAGAGCCCAACTCTGAGGATGGAAGATGGCCCGCCTCTCAAACGCTTAGACCGAAAGCCGATTAGACTTTGAGACTGCTGCGATTCCGCCTCTCCCCTTCGGCCACGGCTCAGAGCCTCGGCTCCCTCTTCGCCGCCCTCTCCGCCTCAGCCTTCCTTTCACTGGTCGCCCTGATGCTTATGACCCGCACGATGGCCCCCGCCGCGGTCGGAGGCTACATGCTCTTCAAGGCCCTGCTGGACATCCTCACCTACACCACGGACGTCAGCACCCAACGCTCTTTTACCCATTTTGTGAGCCGCCGAGAAACCTCGGTCGCCGAAGCCCTAACGTACGCCCTGCTGATCTCAGCCACCATCGGTGCGGCAGTCCTGATAGTTTTCATCCTTAGCGGGGAAGCTATCGCCCCTGTGATTGGGCTGCCCTTGATGGTCATGGCAGTCTTGGTGATAGCCCTGCCCCTTGCCATCCAACAAGAGTACGTATTAGGCGTCCTGAGGGGGTTGAGACAGTTTGGAAGGTACAGCCTATCTTTTGTCAGCATAGAGTGGTCGAGCCTGTCGCGATTCCTCCGTTTCGGCGGCAAGAATTATCTCACCTTATTGGTGGGATGGTTACACTACAGGCTGGATATTGTGCTGGTGGGGCTCCTGCTCAGCCCAATCGAGGTCGCCTTTTATGGGCTAGCGGTGACCATCGCAGAGCGACTGTGGCTCGCGGCGGATGTGGTGGGAATTTACCTTCTCCCGGAGCTCTCCCCTCTGAAAACTGAGGAAGCGCAAGTCCACACTGCCCGTGCCGTGCGTCGGGTCGCCCTGGTCGTGAGCGCGATCGTCTCGATGGTTGCGCTGGGAGGTTGGCTCCTGAGTCCCCTCGTCTTTGGCCAGGCCTACCAGTCTTCCCTGCTGCCTCTATACCTTCTCTTACCGGGGGTGCTGGCCATGAGTCTGGTCAAGGTTGTGCAGTTCTACTTCGTGAGCCGGGAACGGCAGGAGGTGGTCATCCTCAACAATGGTCTAGCCGTATGCCTTAACGTGGCGCTCAACCTGGTTCTGATTCCTTCCTACAGTGTGGTAGGGGCGGCCTTCGTCTCTACTCTTTCCTACACCCTCTTTCTGGCGGGGCTGCTTTACCGCTTTCGGAGGGATCGGGTCCCGGGACTGGTGGAGCCCCTCTTACCTCGGCGGAGGGACCTGGAGGATCTGTGGGGGGCTTTCGTCACTCGGCGCTAGCGCGGAGAAGCCGGAGGGGGGCTGGGATTCGCGAAGGGTAGTCGCGGAAGAGGATGACCGGCGAGCGATTGGTACATGCCGACCATCACCGCCAAGTCGAGCCACAAGTAAGCCAGCGCATAGGCGGGAAGCTTCAGGTACTCCCACTTGGCGAGGCCCAATCGGGGGGCGTGTCTTAGGAGCCGGAACACATCCTTGACCCAAAGCAGAGGGGCGATGGTCAAAGGGGCCAACCATCCCAGGGTGCGGAAAACACGGTCCTTAAGATAGCTGTACCTACGCCGGACTGCGATGAAATAATACCCGCGCACAATCCCCATCTGGATCCATTCCCGAAGGCTGGGCTGGTACTCGTGAAGGGCGACCATGCGTGGGTTGAACCAGATCTCAAAGCCGGCGCGGCGTAGTTTCTCTCCAAAGATCCTCTCGGGACCGGTGTGTAAGGGGTCGTCCTGCGCAAAGCGGTATTGAAGGTAGATTTTCGAGCGTA
>JACPWV010000085.1 GCA_016196905.1 Chloroflexota bacterium
CCCTCTTGCCTGTGCATCGTTTACAGGCGACGGTGCTCATCCAGACTTTTGACCTTCTCGATGTTGGCGACTTCGGTGGGATCGATCTCGCGAGTGTTGAGCCAGGCGTCCAAGATCTCTTTGGCCACGATCTCCGAGGTATAACGCAGAGACATGCACAGCACGTTGGCTCCGTCCCACTTCTTGGCCCCGCGGGCGGTCTCGGCGTCCCAGCACAGGGCGGCGCGCACGCCCGGGATCTTGTTGGCGGCGATAGAGACGCCGGTGCCTGTCCAGCAGAGGAGGATGCCCTCGTCAGCGGTGCCGGAGGCCACCCGCTTCCCCACCTCGATGGCCACATCGGGCCAGTAGGCCACCTGTCCCGCCAAGGGCCCGATGGTTTCGACCTCATATCCGCGTTTGCGCAGGTCATCGATGACCACATCGGTGAGATGCGTTCGTTCATCGCTGCCGATGGCGACCTTCATGCACACCTCCTCCTCAACTACGAGACCTCGCCGATGCTGACCACGATCCGCGAATCGTCCGCTGTGCGCAGCTGCAGCGCGCCGTTCTCATCCACCGCTTCGGCCAGCCCGTTTATCTTCCGATCGCCCACATCGATCTGAACAGGTTTTCCCAGGGTTTCCAATCTAGCGGCCCACTTGCTTTGAATTCCAGAAAAGTCGCCCTCACTCCCATACGCCTCTTCCAAGTGGGAGGAGAAGGCCCACAAAAGCTCGAGGCGAGAGACGGACCCACCCAGGGCCTCCATCAGGCTGGTGGCGGTGTCGGCTAGCTCGGGAAGATCAGCCATGTGAAAATTCACGTTGAGCCCGATGCCCACCACGGCGTAATCCAGGCGCTCGCCGGTGATCCCCGTCTCGGTCAGCACCCCGCCGGCTTTTTTCCCTTGGACCAGGATGTCGTTGGGCCACTTGAGGCGAACCTCCAGGCCGGTCACTTGCTCGATAGCTTCCGCCGCCGCCCAGGAGGCGGCCATGGTGAGACGCGTGGCCTCCCTGGGCTCCAGTCGCGGATAAAAGATGTACGACATCAAAAGGCTGGTGCCCGGCGGCGCCAGCCAGCGGCGGCCGCGGCGCCCCTTCCCCGCCCTCTGCTCCTCGGCGATGACCAGGGTCCCCTCGGGCACGCGCCGAGCGGCCAGGCGTTTGGCCAGTTCGTTGGTGGAATCGACCTGCGGCTTGGAGACGATATTGCGGGCCACGAATTGGGTGCGCAGGCCGGCCAGCATGCGCTCCAGGCTCAAATCGCTTTCAGCGATGGTAACCTCCTCGCACTAAGTCTAAAAAAGGAGAGGTCCTCGTGTCAAGGTGTTGACGAGGCGCATATTTTTGATACACTGCAAGGGCTGAAGCCCGGCCAAGAGATAAAGATCCGAGTTGAAGGAGACAGCAATGAAGCCAAAAGTCTATGTGACCCGGCGCATCCCGGAGGCCGGCCTCAACATGGTATTGGAGGCCTGCCAGGCTAAAGTTTGGGAGGGCGAGCTGCCCCCACCCCGGGAGGTCCTCATGCAGGAGGTGCGCCAGGTAGAGGGATTACTCTCGCTGTTAACCGACAAGATCGATGCCGAATTGATGGGCGCCGCGCCCCAGCTGCGGGTGATCAGCAACTACGCGGTGGGCTTGGACAACATCGATATCCCCGCTGCCACCGAGCGGGGCATCCTGGTCGGCCATACCCCAGGTGTTCTTACTGATACGGTTGCCGATCACACCTGGGCCCTGCTCACGGCAGTGGCCCGGCGCATCGTGGAGGGCGCCGACTACGTGCGCGCCGGCCAATGGAAAACCTGGGGCCCGCTTTTACTCCTGGGCCAGGACATTTACCAGCGAACCTTGGGGCTGGTCGGCTTGGGGCGCATCGGCAGCGAGGTGGCCAAAAGAGCGCGCGGTTTCCGCATGCGCATCCTCTACAGCGATGTGGTGCGCCGGGAGGATCTCGAAAAAGAGCTGGGCCTGATCTACACCGATTTAGAGACGGTTCTGCGCGAGTCCGATTTCGTCAGCGTCCATACTCCGCTGCTGCCTGAAACGAGAAAACTGATCAATGCTGAGCGCTTGAGGCTCATGAAACCCACCGCCATTCTGATCAACGCCGCCCGTGGGCCTATCGTCGATACCCAAGCCCTCTACGAGGCCTTGCGCGATGGGATCATTGGCGGGGCGGGGCTGGACGTGACTGATCCGGAGCCGCTGCCCGCCGATCACCCCCTGTTCAAGCTGCCCAACTGCGTGGTGGTGCCCCACATCGCCAGCGCCAGCGTGTCCACCCGCGATGAGATGGCGCGCATGGCGGCGCGCAACCTGTTGGCCGGTCTGCGCGGCGAACTGCCCCCCAACTGCGTGAACCCCGAGGCGCTGCCAAAGCTGCGGCAACGCATCGCCAAATAACCCGTTGATGTAAGCTGAATTATGACTTTTGAAGCCTGAACCGATACAATAAAGATATGTCGAATCCACCTGACCTAGGTAAACTGCAGGAAACGGCACGCATCATCCGCCACCACATCATCACCTCCACCACTAAGGCCGGCTCGGGCCATCCTTCCAGCTCCTTGTCGGCGGTGGAGATATTGGTGGCCCTCTATTACGGAGGCATCCTGCGCCACGATCCCCAGCGACCCGACTGGCCCGAGCGCGATCGCTTCATCTTAAGCAAAGGCCACGCCTGCCCGGTGCTCTACGCCGTGCTGGCCGAACGCGGCTATTTTCCCCTATCTTGGCTGGAAACCCTTCGCCAACTCGATAGCCCCCTGGAGGGACACCCGAATATGCTCAAGGTGCCCGGCCTGGAGGCCTCCTCGGGTTCGCTGGGCCAGGGCCTATCGATCGGCATCGGCCACGCGCTGGCGGCACGCCTGGACCGGCGCGATTACCGCGTCTACGTGATGATCGGCGATGGGGAGAGCGATCAGGGGCAGGTGTGGGAGGCGGCCATGACCGCCGCCAAATACAAGTTGGAAAACCTAACCGCCATCTTAGATTACAACAAGTACCAGCAGACGGGGCCTGTGTCTAAAGTGATGCCGACCCTGGAGCCCCTGGCCGACAAATGGCGCGCCTTTGGTTGGTATCCAGTGGAGATCGATGGACACGATCTGGCACAGGTTCTGGCGACGCTAGACAAAGTGGGGTCGGTCAAGGGCCAGCCCCAGATGATCATCGCCCATACGGTCAAGGGCAAGGGCGTGAGCTATATCGAGCAGGATCCGGTCAACAAGCTCCACGGCGTCCCGCTTACTCCCGAGCAGGCTGCGGTGGCGCTGAAAGAAATAGGGTAAAGGCAATGAAACTCGGCAAAGCGACGCGAGATGCCTTCGGCGAAGCCCTGCGCGAGCTGGGCCGCGAGCGGCCCGAGATCGTGGTGTTGGACGGAGATGTCAGCAACTCTACCCGCACCGAGTACTTCGCCAAGGAATTCCCTGAGCGCTTCTTCCAAGTGGGCATCGCCGAATCCAACCTGATCGGGGTCGCCAGCGGGCTGGCCGGCGCGGGCAAACTGCCGGTGGTGGCCTCCTTCGCCTGTTTCATCATGTGTAACGCCTTCGATCAACTGCGCATGTCGGTGGCTTTCCCTAAGCTCAACGTGAAGGTGGTGGGCAGCCACGCCGGGATCTCCATCGGCGAGGACGGGCCCTCCCAGATGGGCATCGAGGACCTGGCCCTGGCCTGCGCTTTGCCCGGCTTCAGCGTGATCGTGCCCGCCGACGAGGTCGAGACCCGCGCCGCCACCCGGGCCATGATCGAGCATCGGGGCCCGGTCTACCTGCGCACTGGCCGCCCCAAGGTCCCGCTGGTTTACGAGAACGGCTGCGATTTCAAAATCGGCGTGGCCATTCAGTTGCGCGATGGCAAGGACTTAACGCTCATCGCCAACGGGATCATGGTGGCCCAAGCCCTAGAGGCGGCCGAGGCGCTGGCCCAAGAGGGCATCCAGGCGCGGGTCCTGGACATAGCCACGCTCAAACCCATCGATCGAGAGGCTATCGTGAAGGCCGCCCGCGAGACCGG
>JACPWV010000039.1 GCA_016196905.1 Chloroflexota bacterium
CATCAGGCAGCCGACCAGGCAACTCAGCAGGACCTTTTGAAAGTTACTCATAGGCTAAACGGCCATCTGGCGGATCTGGGCTCGCAGGCTCTCCGCTTCCACGCGGGTGTCCAACCCGGTGGCCGCGCGACGGTTTTTGAGGAAAGCCAGGCGAGTGAGGAGCTCCTGGCGCCGCCGCACCCTCAGGGCGCGCGCCACCCCCCTTTGGGAAAGCTCACGGAGTTGGACGGCGATGCGACGTCGCCAAGAGGGGAGGACCTTGAACTCGTCGCTGCTGAGCAGGCCACTCTGAATCTCTTCGAGCAACTGGGTGCGCAACCAAACGCCCTCGCGCTGCCAAGTGAGGAGCACGATCGACAGGAACACCAGAACGCCACCCCAGCTCACTACCAGGCTCATCCACAGCCCCGGCCAGTCGAAGACTACTAGCGCGAAGTTGTGGAACATGTGGGCCATCACCGCCCCGGCCAAGCCCAAGGGTGGGGCCAGCCAGACCAGCAAGCCTCGCCGGTTCGAGGCCAAGCTGGCGTAACCGAAACCCAGGCCAGTGAAGCTGGTGTAGAAGGCGTGGTTCAAGCCGAAGAGGATGGTTCTCAGGAAGAAGGTGAACTGCAGGAGCTGGATCCCTTCCTGCAAGTAAGCGCTCAGGAAGTACAGGAAGTCCTCGCTCATGGCGAAGCCGAAGCCGATCAGTGAAGCGTAGACGATGCCGTCCAGGATCCCATCGAACTGTTTGCGATAGACCAGGAAAACCAGGAGCAAAGCAAAGCCCTTGGCCAGCTCCTCGATGATCGGCGCGCCCAAAACCGCGGTGATCGCCGCGGAGGTCTGCTCATTGACTAGGAGAGCTAGGGGGAGTTCAAAGGTGATCTCCAAGATCAAAGAGACGACCACGGCCGGAACTGCCCCCCATACAAAGGTGATCAGGATCAGGCCCCAAGGCTCTCGTTCGTATTTGTCGAGGAGCCAGATGGCCAGGCTGTAGAGCAGCGCGGGCAGAGCGGCGGCGAGGGCCGAGATCAGCAGGATGTTCATAGGCTACCTCAGCTGAGCCCGGTCGAGTGACTTTTCTCAGCACACAGGCGCGACGTGATTTTCAAAAAGCGGGCCAACCGCGCATCGCCGAAGAAATCTTTAGCCCGCCAATTTTCGACGCAATTTATTCCAGGAGCTGACCAAGTGGACCAGGGGCGGGGAGGGCCGGCCCTGCACGCGGCCCTGGCGCAGCGCTTCCAGGAAATCGTCGCGGCCGTTGAAGGGGGGCATCTCCACATAGGCTCGCCCATACTCGAATAGGGTATGGGCGTCGCTGCCAGAACTCATGGGCAAGCCGCGCCGGCGGGCCAGTTCGAAAGCCATCTGATTATCTGCTGAAAAAACCATGCGCGCGTTGAGCGTCTCCAGATAATCGATCTGATCCAGGATATCCCACAGGGCCTCGCGGCGAATGGCTGAACGGCGCAGCCGATCGAAGGGGTGCGGCACGCCGACTAGCCCGCCTTGCTGGCGAATGCGCCGAATGGTCTCCTCTGGGCTCAATCCCCGCGGAATCTCCTCCTCTAGGAACAGCCCGATGATCTCGCCTTGGTTGGTCTTGATCTCCGCGCCGACGATGACCGGAAAGGGTGCGATCTTTCGCACCGCCAGCCCGCCAGCGATGGTATTGTGATCGGTGACGGCGACGGTGCCCAATCCACGTCGTCGGCAGGCTTCTATCAGCGCCTCGGGGGATACGGTGCAGTCTTGGGAGAAACGCGTGTGCATGTGCAGATCAGCTTTTATCATGCCTTCCTCGAAACCGTTGGCGCGCTGGCGAAGAAGCGCTGGCGATAGAGAAAGAGCGCCACCATCCCCAGGCCGGTGCCCAACCACAACGTGGCCAGGCGGATCAAAACCGCGGCCGCGACGGCCAGGCTGCGCTCGGGGCTGACCAGCAGCAGCACCAGGCCGGTGAGCCCGAACTCCACCGCCCCCAGACCCCCGGGCAGCAGGGAGATCGCTCCCACGATGGTGGAGAGGGCCAAGATGAAGATGGCCTGTCCCAGGAGGGTCGCGCTGGGCGGCAGGCCCAGGCCCAAGAAGATGAAGTAGAGGGCGATGCCCTCGAGTGCCCAGGCCACGGTTCCAATGGCCACCGCCACCAAGGTGGTTCGCCAATTGAAGAGCTGATAGGCACTTTCATAAAGCATGCGCAGGGGATCGGAGATACGCGAGATCCAGGGCAGCCTTTCACCCCACCGGAGCAATGCCGTCATCCAGGATCGCCTTTGGACGATGATGACCAGAGCCAAGCTGGAACCCGTTATCGAGGCCACCAGGGGCAGCCCGAGGGGCGTACTGGCCAAGCCGAGGCTGCCCAGGAGGGCCATGGCCAGGCCGTCGCTGACCCGCTCGGCGACGACGATGGGCGCGGAGCGGCTCAGGGGAATGCCGTGGATCTGCTTCAATAGGAAGGCCTTCAAAAACTCGCCCACCTTGCCCGGGGTGAGCACCATGGTGAAGCCCCCCACGAAGATGGCCAAGCTGTCTGCGCGGCGGAGCCCGCGAACACCCAGGCGCTGTAAGAACAGCTGCCACTTCACGAAGCGCAGAAAATAATTCACCAGGGTCAGCCCCAAGGCGGGGAAGAAGAACTCCCAGCGGAAATGAGCCAGGGTGGTGCTGAGCTTGGCGATGTCGGCGAAGGCGGCCAGCGCTAAGAAAACCAGCGTGGCCAGGAGCAGGGGGAGGAGCCAACGCCCACGGAAGGGGTCGAGGCGTCCGACCAGAATCGATTCGCCCATCGAACGGACTCGGCGGTTACCAGGGAACCGCTTCCTCTTGGATCGGCTCGTGGATCTGGATACGCTCCCCGCCGTAGGTCTGAAATAGCCGGCCCCACTCGGTGCGCAAGATTTTTTGGGCGCGGGGTCGACCGATGAGGGGATACCAGTAGACGTTGTGGTACAAATTGGAGGCGAGATAGGCCCAGGGCACCAGGGGGGTGCGTAGCAGCAGCTTCTCGAATGGTTTCAGGACCCCATGGTAGATCATCTTCTGGCCGCGGCTGGCCAAGGTATCCTCGGTGCCGGAGAAGCGCCAGTTCTCCTCGGCGGCGTCCACATCGCCGACGATCTGGATGTCACGGGGATCGCCGACTCCATAACCTTTTTCGTGAGCCAGGCGGATAAAGCGCAGACGGAGGGGATCAAAACCCATGATCTTGGCCGCCGCCGCATCGATGGCCACCTGATCCGCGCTGGCTAGGATCACGTTCTTCACATGGGGACGCATGGCCCGCGGGCCGGGCCCGTCCCCGGCCCAGATCCCATCGACCACCGCGAAGAGCCCACTATGGACGTCTAACTGAATCTGCAGGAGATCGACCAGGGTGTCGTGAATGACGCTGTGGGTCCAATGGCGTTTTTCGTTCAAAAGGCCGCCGAAGGCGTTTTTCATCGCCCCGGTCATGGTGGTGAAGACATGCGTTTTCATGGTGGGCAGGTGGATGATGTTCTTATCGATGAAGAGCTTGGGGATGCGCACGCCCTGGGGGTAGATCTGATGCAGGACCAAAAAGGGATGTTGGGGTTGGTAGGGGATCCATTCGAAGCGGCGCTCATAGATGTGTAGGTTGGCGATTCCGTAGCGATCGGTGACGAATTTATGGCGGTTGTTGATCTCCCCCAGCTTGGCGCTGACCACCACGGTCCGGTTGTGCACCGCACTCAGGCTCTCCTGTCGGTATCCGTCCTCAAGTAGCGTGCGGATGACGCCCTCCAACTGCCAGGGGGGGGAGGAGCAAGCGGGGAACCACAGCTGCCAGGAGATGTTCACCTTGAGCAGCGTGTCTTTATCCTGAGGCAAGTTCTGGCGATAGCCGGCCAGGTGCAGCAGCCGGGCATAGTCCTCCAGCACCGTTTGGGGGCTGGTGTGCAGGATGGCCACCCGACCGCGCCCGGGGAAATTCTTCTCGATCATTCCCACGAACCTTTGCCTTTCTCAAGCGCTGGGCTAGATGCGACTGGATAAACATAGCGGGGGGGTTGGCTTTTGTCAAGGCGGGTTACCAAAGGACCATTGAGAGCCCCTAGTTCCTGTGTTATAATTGCGGTTTGGATGGCTGTCGATGGCGAACCCAAAGAGACGCCCACAGGTCCTCAACATCCTGGCGGAGATTGGGGAGAGCACGAATGCCAGCCTGGAGCTCGACGAGGTCCTTCCAGCTATCCTGCGGGCGGTACGCAGATTAATCCCCTACGCCGCCGCGGAGATCACCCTGTGGGAGGATGAGGCGCGCGTCTTGGTGGTCCGGGCTCAAGCCGGGGATCCACGCTACACCGCTCATTCCGGTGGCTTCTATCGACTGGGAGAGGGTTACACCGGTTGGATCGCACGCAACAAGGAGCCGCTGCTCATCGCCGATGCCTCCAGGCGCAAGGATATCCAGCCCAAGTCTGTCGTTCCCCGGGCGAAACCCATCGCCTCCTTCATCGGAGTGCCCCTCCTGGCGGGAGAGGACTTGGTGGGGACTCTGGAGCTGGCCAGCAACACCCCCAAGACCTACACCCGGGAGCATGTGCAGCTGCTGGAGGTGATCGGCCACCAGGCCACCGCGGCTATCGAGAACGCGCGGCTCTACCGCCGCCTGCGCGATGAGCGCGAACGGATCCTGCGAGCTCAGGAGGAAGTGCGCCGCGAGTTGGCTCGCAACCTGCACGACGGTACGGTGCAGCAGTTGGCCTCCATCGCCATGGGGCTGGATCATGTGCGCCAACTCTTGCGCGTCAATCCGGATGGGGTGAGCCAGGAGCTGGAATCCCTCCAGGCCCTGGCCTTCCGTGCCTCCCAGCAGGCCCGTCTGCTCCTGTTTGAGCTGCGTCCGGTGATTTTGGAAAGCCAGGGTCTCCTGCCCGCCCTGGAGATGTATCTTCAGCAGCTCTCCCAGAACCACAGCCCCAAGTTCCACTTGCGCACGCCGCCAGCCCTGCCCCGCTTGGGGGCGCGCGTGGAGGCGGCCGTCTTCGACATTATTCAGGAAGCGGTGACCAACGCCCGTAAGCACGCTCAGGCCAAGAACATCCGCCTGCGGGTGAGCGAGGAGAAGGACGAGCTGCGCATCTCCATTGACGACGATGGAAAGGGATTCGACGTGGCCGCGGTCCGCGGCGGCTATGAACGGCGCAGCAGCTTCGGCTTGCTCAATATGCAGGAGCGGACCGAGTTGATCGATGGCCACTTCTCGGTGGCCTCGGAGGTCGGGAAGGGGACGCGGGTGATCCTGCGGGTGCCCCTCCGACGCGTTTGAGGTGACCATGAGCACCATCTCGCTCGAGCAAGCCCGGGTCCTCAAGGAAAAGGCCATGGAACTCTACCGCCGCGGAGAGTACCCAGGGGCAGCCGCATCTCTGACCGAGGCACGCGCCCTCTTCCAAGCCCAGGGCGCTCGACGCGAGGAGGCCGAGGCTCTTAACAACTTGGGGGTGGTGCATCTCCTCCTGGAGCACTGGGGCGAGGCCGCCCAAGCCCTGGAACAGGCGCGGGTTGCCTTCGTCGAGCTGGAAGATCTAGGCGGCCAGGGCGAGGCGCTGGGCAACCTGGGTGTGCTCTATCGCCGGCGGGGCGATGCGGAAGGTGCGGTGGCTACCCTCAAGGACGCGGCTGACCTCCTGCAACGGGCGGGGAAGTGGGAGGCGGCCATGCACACCTATCGAGCCGCCGCGCGCATTCGCTTGGGCCAGGGGCGCATCCTGGAATTCCTGCATTTCTACGATCTCAGCCTGGCCTGTTTTGATAAGCCCAGCTGGGGCAATAGACTGTTACGCAAACTTATCCAAATCCCCATGGGCCTCTTGACTCGTCGAGCGGCTTGAACTCTGCGCGATCCGATAAACAGCAGCGAGGCTCATCAGCCTCGCCGATTTTTTGCAGAGTCAGGTGTGTTTAGAGAACGTATTTAAGGAAGTAGCTAAAAAGCGTGCCGCCAGCCAGGGTCAGGAGCCAGGTCACCAGAAGGACTTGCATCAGCAGTTTGAAGCGGATCGGACGCCAACGTCGCGGCTTGGGGTAGTTGGCCATGACCAAGACGAGGAACAGTGCGAGTCCCAACAGGAGAACACCGATAAGCATATGCAGCGGCAGATAGGTGCGAACGAAATTGGCTATGTTCGGTGCCAGATAGAGCGAGCGGGAGGCCATAGAAGCTGGGATCATCAGCCCGATCACAGCCCCGATCTGGATCAGTGTGGCTAGCGTCATCAGGCGACGATGTAGATTCACATCACCGCGTCGAATCCTCGCAAAGGCATAAACCAAGAGGGCTGCGATCACCGCTTCGGCCACCAACACCAGATCGGCCAAGAGCGGCGCTCGGGTTCCGAAAAGGCTGGACACTCTGCCTCCTTACGATCGATGTGTGAGAAGCGAATTAAGTCGGCCTCACCCGCAAGAGGCCGCAGCATCGGTGTAGCTCGCGCTCGAAATCGACTTATTCTTCCTCCTCCTCAACGCCCGCCTCCTGCTTGGCCTTTTTGATGATCTGTTCGGACAGGTGAGGGGGGACTTCTTCGTAGTGGGAGAACTCCATGGTGAAGGTGCCGCGGCCTTGAGTGATGGAACGCAGGTCGGTGGCGTAGCGCTGCATCTCGGCCAGCGGCACTTGGGCGGTGATGATGCTTTTGCCGCCCGTTTGTTCCATCCCCATCACCCGCGCGCGTTTGGCGTTGAGATCCCCCAGGACATCCCCCATGACGTTCTCGGGAACCGTGATGGTGACGTTCATGATCGGTTCCAAGAGCACCGGGCTGGCCTGCTCCATGGCCTTCTTGAAGCCCAGCGAGGCGGCGATCTTGAAAGCCATCTCGGAAGAGTCCACCGGGTGGTAGGAGCCATCGTGGAGGGCGGCGCGAAAATCGATGGTGGGATAGCCAGCCAAGATCCCCTTTTGAATGGCCTCGCGCAGGCCCTTTTCCACGGCGGGGATGTAGTTTTTGGGCACCGCCCCTCCGAAGATCTCGTCCTCGAACTCGAAGCCGCTGCCGCGCGGGAGCGGTTCCAAGCGCAGGAAGACATCCCCAAATTGTCCCCGGCCGCCGGTCTGCTTTTTGTAGCGGCCTTGGGCGCTGGCGGTCTTGCGGATGGTTTCCTTGTAGGGGATCCTGGGGGGCTGAGTAACGATCTCCACCCCGAATTTTTGGTGCAACCGCCGCGCCGCGATATCGATGTGCGACTCGCCCATCCCCCTCAGAATGGTCTCGCCCGTATCGGGTTCGCGCTGCACTTGCAGGGTGGGGTCCTCCTCCACCAGCCGGGCCAGGGCGCTCCCCATCTTGTCTAGGTCGGCTTTGGTCTTGGGGGTGATGGCCGCGCTGAAGACGGGGCTGGGGAAAGCGATAGACGGGAGCACCAGGGGGTGGGCCTTATCGCAGAGGGTGTCCCCGGTGGAGGTGGCTTGGAGCTTGGCCACCACCCCGATATCCCCAGCGGAGATCCCTTGGGTGGGGAGCTGCTCCTTACCGCGCAGGAGGAAAAGCTGGCCCATGCGCTCCTCCTCGTTGGTGCGGACGTTGAGAACGCGCGAATCGGAACGCAGCTGGCCGGCATAAACCCGGAAGTAGCTCAGCTTTCCAACGTAAGGATCGGCGAAGGTCTTGAAGACCAAGGCAGCCAGCGGGGCATCCGGGCCGGCGGGCAAGGCCTCCTCTTGTCCGGATCGCAGATTGTAGGCCTTCACTTCGCGATAGTTGGGCGGGGGGACGAGCTCGAGAATGGCGTCCAGGAGTTGGCGGGTGCCGACAGCCTGATAGGCGGACCCGCATAGGATGGGGACGATCTTACCCTGGCGAATACCCGCTCGCAAGCCGCGGCTGATCTCCTCCGGGCTGAGATCGGTCCCTTCCAAATATTTCATGATCAACTCATCATCGGCCTCCGCAGCGGCCTCCATGATCGCCTGGCGATAAGCCTCCACTTGCTCCTGGGCCTGGCTGGGAATAGACTCCTCCCCGCCCTCGGGGCCCACCTGGGCCATCTTGCGGGACAGATCGATCAGGCCGCGGAAGGGGGCCGAGTCGCCCAAGGGGAGCTGCAAGGGGACGAAGCGTGCGGGGAATGCCTGGCGCAGTTGATCGACGACGCGTGTGAAGCTGGCGTTTTCCCGCTCGAGCTTGTTGACAAAGACCAAACGGGGAAGTTGATACGTATCGGCATAGCTCCATACCTGCTCGGTGCCCACCTCCACCCCGCCCACCGCATCCACGATGATCAGCGCCGCGTCGGCCACGCGGGTGGATCCCAACATCTCGCCGGCGAAATCGGCGTAGCCGGGCGTGTCCAGCAGGTTGATCTTGTGATCGCGCCACTCGATGGGCAGCAAAGAGGTGTTCACCGAGATGCGCCGACGGATCTCCTCGGGGTCGTAGTCGGAGACGGTGTTCCCCTCCTCCACCCGGCCCAGGCGAGTAATCGCCCCGCTATGGAAGAGCAGAGCCTCGGCCAGGCTGGTCTTTCCAGCGCCACCGTGGGCAAGAAGGACCACGTTGCGCAGACGATCGCTGGGGTAATCTTTCACTCGCATTCCCTTTCTAGGGGAGGCCAAGGAGACATTCTAAACGAAACCAACGACCCTGTCAAAAATGGGCTGCCTTTCGTTCGGGCCAGCACCGCCCGCTGAAAAAGCCTCTAACCGACGTATGCTTATCGAAGATGAGCTCTAAGATCGGGAGGCTGAGCTGAGATCGATGCGGGTGGTCGCCGCCGGGTGGGGGGAGCGCCTGCGGCGTTGGGTCCGCGCCGTCCTGGAGCGAGTCGACCCCGCGAGCGAGGATCGCCGTCGGGGGGAGGCGTTTCGCGAGGAGGTGTTTGAACTGTACGGTTTCACCCACCAGGCCCGGGAGCACATCCGAAGAACCTCCCGAATCGTGGCCCACCATACCGAGGCTAGAGGGGGCGGGTTGTGGCACCCCGGCCCGCGTCTCGTCGAACTGCAAGGTATGCAGCACCAGGCCGCCGTTCACGAACTGTCCCACGTCTGGTGGCACGATCTGCGGGAGCGCGATCCCCAACTTAAAGGGGGGCTGGTGCGCGATTTGGTTCGGCTCTCCGAGATGGACCCGATGGCCCATCCGGAGATCTCTATAGCCATCCGCTTTGCCCGGGAATATGTGGGGGGAATCCCTGAGCGCAACTGGCCGGGCATGTTTGCCAATCCTCAGACTGGCGAAAGAGTCGCGGATGTGCATCATCTGACCCCGCGCGATTTCGAGCGTTGCATCCTGGATTGGGAGATCTATGCTGGTTTGTGCAGTTGGACCATGGGCAAGTTCAAGGAGGGACCGCATCAGCTGCCCGAGCTCATGTGGCGCTACTTCAAGCCCCAGTTCACAGGGAAGGTCAAGGTTGCGCCCGCCACCGAATCAGGGGGTGGAGATGGCACTTTTGTCGGAGGAAGAGATCGTCGCGCGGTTACAGCACTGGGAGGGCTGGCAGCGCAAAGGCCCGGCCATGGCCAAGCGCTTCAAGCTGCCCACCTTTCGCGAGGCGATCGCTTTCGTCACTCGCGTGGCCGACATCGCCGAGGAGATGGATCATCATCCAGATATCACCATCAACTGGCGCAACGTCACCTTTAACCTGATCACCTACAGCGAGGGCGGCCTGACTGAGAAAGATTTCATCCTAGCCCAGCGCATCGAAGAGATAGCCACCGGCAAGGAATGAGGGCGGTCGATCATAGGGTCGGGCGAGATATCCCATCCGACCCGGCGTCGGCCGTGGCAGGATCGCTCACCTAAAGGAGGCTATAAATGCTCACTACCTTTGAGGGCGTCATCGTGTGGACCGAGGATGTGCAGCGCCTATTGCCTTTCTATCGCGATGTCTTGAAACTGCCGGTGGAGTTCGAGTCCGAGGCATTCATCGGATTCCGATTGGATGAGACCTTTATCGGCTTGGGAAAGCACTCCCATGTGAAGGGCGCGGCCCGGGATCCGCATCGCGTCATGATCAACTTCGGCGTGGATGACATCCTCGCCGCGTTCGAGTATCTGCGAGACCATGGGGTCGAATTCATCCGCGAGCCGGAGAACGAGGAAGACGCAGAGATGAGCATCGCCACCTTCGTGGACCCCGACGGGAATATCTTGCAGCTCTTCGGCCCGCCCCTGCCTTGAGCATCCCTCGCCCGCTGAGCCACGAAAAGGTCAACGCTATCTTTGGGGAGCCCAACACTTCGATCGGAGCGGCCGGGCGCGACGTTGTCGGCGTCTATGTTCACGGTCTCTTGGCCTAGCGGGGGCTGCGGGCCCGCATCGAAAAAATTCCGATGCGAGGGCCTTAGATCGCGAACTGTTGGAGCGCACTATTGCCTTCATGCGCAATCCTGCCTCCAGGGTGTCCTCGATGTGCGCAGACAATGCGGTGGTTCTGCGCTGCGCATTGCCCAAAGCTCTCATCGAGCAGCCACAGAGATATCTTCCTGGCGCCACTCAGAGGCATGCGGGGCGAGTCGATATGAGGGTGCACCATCTACCGTCCCTCGCTTCGCTGTCTCCGCGATCATCGGATAGAATAATTGGAGAGGGAGATCGATGGCCATGGATGCCTATTCGCAGACAGTGATGCGAGCGGTGGAGAAGATCGCCCCCGCCGTGGTCAGCGTGAGCGTCACGCGCGGCGGAGGGCGGATGACCTTGTGGGGGGTCGTCCCTTTCCAGCAGGAGGGCGCGGCCTCAGGTGTGATCATCGCCCCGGACGGCCACATCCTAACCAACAGCCATGTGGTGCATGGCTTCTCGGAGCTGGAAGTGTTCCTGTCGGACGGCCGTGTCCTCCCGGCCAGGCTGGTGGGAGACGATCCCGATACGGATCTGGCGGTGATCGATGTGGTGGGCGAGGATGTGCCGGTGGCGGAACTGGGGGATTCGGAGGCCTTAAAGCCCGGACAACTGGTGATCGCCATCGGGAACCCCTTGGGCTCCTTTCGGGCCTCGGTCACCGCGGGGGTGATCAGCGCGGTGGGGCGATCCCTGCCCTCGCGAACGGGTCGGACCATCGAAAACATCATCCAAACCGATGCCGCCTTGAATCCGGGGAACTCGGGCGGCCCTCTGGTGGACTCCCAAGGAAAAGTGGTGGGGATCAATACCGCCATCATCCTGGGGGCTCAGGGCATCGCCTTCGCCATCCCCATCAACACCGCCAAGTGGGTGGCGGGGCTGCTCATCAAGGAAGGGAGAGTTCGGCGCGCCTACTTGGGTCTGGCGGTGGAGCTGACTGGGCTCCACCCGCGCTTCGTCAGACACCATAGGCTCTCCTCCGATCTGGGGGTGATGGTGCGCGGCGTGGGCCAGGGCACCGGCGCTGCCCAGGCCGGCCTCCAGCCGGGGGACATCATCGCTGCCCTAGATGGCCAGACCGTGCGCAGTGTCGATGATCTGCACCGCGCCCTCTCCAAGATCCAGGTGGGCCAGGTGGTGGGGCTAACCGTCTTGCGCGATGTTGATCGCCTCGAGCTGAGGGCGCGCACGGGGGAGAGCCCACCCTTCGAGTAGCAGAGTCTTCCTGGCCCAGGCCATCCTTACTTGTCAGCAAAGGTGCTTCTTAGGGGCGCGACCGGTCCAACCTCTCTTCCCCCGTGTAATTCGCTTACAGAACCCATGTAGGAACGGCGCTAACATCTAAATCGACACGAGTCGGGTCAGGGGTTCCGATGCGCCAGCATGGGCTGTGGCTCAGTGCGGTCTGGGTTATACTTCTGGGAGGGTGCAGCTTGATCGCGAGTCGTGATGTGGCCCTACCGGCCCCGTTGGGCGGGGCCACTCAGCCGGCGGAGGAGCGCCAGGTCCGTATCATCACCGTCCTGCCTCGCGACGCCATCCCGGCCATCCTCGACCCGGAGTTCCTCACCCCCCAGCAGGCTGCGGGCCAGATGAGATCCACCGAGCGGGTGATGGGGGTGTTCCTCAACGGGGAGGCCAGGGCTTATCCCATCACCATGCTCAGCGTTCACGAGATCGTGAACGACACTGTGGGGGGCGTCCCCATCGCCGTCACCTATTGACCCCTGTGCTACACGGGCATCGTGTATGCCCGGCGGATCGGAGGTGAGGAGTATACCTTCGGGGTTTCGGGCAAGTTGATCATGAACACGTTGGTGATGTACGATCGCCAGACGGGGAGCCTGTGGGGCC
>JACPWV010000094.1 GCA_016196905.1 Chloroflexota bacterium
CCTGGATTCACCAGGGCCCGTTCGGTTGGCGGCTCCGGAGGGATTTTCGCGCGGCGCCAGTCCGGTCCCGCTCTCACCCCAATGGGGACTCTCTGCTCGGCGACAGCCGCCTACTCGTCTCCATCCTCGCCTTTGTTGACGATTACTATGCCATAAAGAGACCCGATTGTCAACCCTTCGACCCGTTTTATGGGTCAAGACCTGCGGGAAAGCCGCAGGACCCAGATGTTCGACTCGGCCCGCTCCGCGTCCTGGCGGAAGAAGGCAATACGGGTTCCGTCCGGCGACCAGGCCGGAGACCAGTCGCTAAGGTTGCTGTCGGCCTGGAGAATGACGGGTTGCTCTGAGGGGGCCACAGCGGCCGCCATGGCCTCGGCCTCCTGGGAGCTGATGGGATGCCGAGTGAGAGGTGTTCGCTGTGAGCCGTCGGGCCGCATGGCCCAGATCTCCAAAGATTCATGGCGGACGGTGAGGAGCGGTTGCCCCTGATCATCCCGTCGGACCACGAACTCGGTCAACGGCCGATCGACGAAGGCAATCCATTCGCCGTCGGGTGACCAGGCCGGCTCACGGCCGGGACCCAGGGATCTTTCTTCCCCCGTCTCCAGGTCCAGGATGAAGATCTCCGCACCGAATTCAGGTTCCTCCCGGGTCCTGACCAAGGCGATCTCCCGGCCATCGGGAGACCAAGAAGGCTCCTGCCCTTCGGTCAATCGGCGGGCAACGCTTCCATCGCGCTGGATGACCCAGATCGTGCTGTGAACGATGAAGCCGTGCCCCTCCGGTCGGGGCTCGATGATCTCCTGGGTATAAGCGATCTGCTTTCCATCCAGAGACCAAGCGGGGCTGACGGTATAGACGGTATCCGAGTCCTCCGAGGTGATGAGCCTCTCCAAGCCCGAGCCGTCGGCCCTGGCCTCCCACAGGTCGATCCCCTGGGCCCCGCCCTGGTAGAACGCCAGCCGCTCCTCATCGGGCGACCAGGCCGGCTCCCGAATGTAACTGAACCCGGGGCCGACCAGCACCCGATGAGCGTCGCTCCCTTCAGCGTTCATGATCCAGAGGGTATCCCGCTCCACGCCATCCAGGATCTCGCTGAGAGCAAAGGCGATCCGCTTCCCATCGGGGGACCAAGTGGGATGCGCTGCGGATCCGCTCTCCGAGGTGATCTCCCCCTCCCGCAGGGTGGCGAAGTGAGTGCGCTGCATCTCTTCCTGCACCCCGAGGGAAATGACGGCTGAATTCGGTGAACTCAATGCTGAGATGCCGGTGGTCGGCGCTGGCCTCTCCGCGACTCGATCCCCGAAGGGTCCACAAGCGCTGAGAAGAAAAGCGATGCCCAGCATCCGAAGTCTGGTCATCTTCACCGGGGTGATCCTCATCTCGCTTCTGCAAACAAAAAACGCACCCCACGGTGTCGTGTGCTACACGCCTTTGATCCTGCACAAAGCAGGTGGGTGCCTACCTTCGGGTTCTGCCCTTCCCGATGAGCGGAACTGAGTTCCTCGGGCGAGCGGACATCCCCCTCTGAGCTCGGCCCCATGAATTCGAGTGTTGGTCAAAGGGTGTTTCGCATCACGCGCACCGCAGGGCACGCACAGCCATCATAGCACAAAAGCCTTTTTTTGACAAGGCCTTGCCAAAATTAACCCGGGTCGGGGGGAAGATCCAACTTGAGATGCAGTTCACGAAGTTGCGCCTCGTCCACCGGGGCGGGGGCCCTAAAAGTGAGATCTCGACCCTGGATGGTCTTGGGGAAAGCGATCACTTCCCGAATGTTCTCCTCACCCGCTAGGAGTGCCACCAGGCGATCGATGCCTGACGCGATGCCGCCGTGAGGGGGAGCGCCATAATCGAGAGCGGCCAGAAAGTGGCCAAATCTTTCCTCCCTCTGTTCATCGGAAAGGCCGATCATCCGAAAAACGCGCTCTTGCAAAGCCCGCTGGTAAATTCGGATGCTCCCTCCAGCAATCTCCCAGCCGTTACAGATAAGATCGTGAGAGACTCCGCGCACCTTGTGCGGCTCCGTGTCCAACAGAGGAACGTCCTCAGACATCGGCAGGGTGAAGGGATGGGGCTCGAACTCCCAGCGTTCCAATTCCTCGTTCCAGGTCATGAGGGGCTTCTCTAGGATCCAGGCGAAGGACAGAATCTGGCCATCGAGGAGATTTAGGCGTCGAGCCATCTCCAGCCGCAGCCCTCCGAGGGCGCGGGCGACCGTCGGCGGCTGGTCGGCCACCATCAACACAAGATCGCCCGGCTGGGCCCCGCTTTGCAGGAGCAGGCCCTCTTTGTCCTGGGGACTCAGATGCTTGGCCAGGGGAGAGCGGATCTCCTGGTCGGCTACCACCGCCAGGCTGAGCAGGCCCTGGGCCCCCTCAGCCTTGGCCAGCGCGGTGAGCTCCTCGATCTGGCGTCGCGAGTAGCCGGCACCACCCGGCGTGCGGATGGCTTTCACCTGCCCCCCGGTGGAGAGGGCCGTCTTGAATACCTCGAAGCGACTGTGTTGGAACACCGGGGTGAGATCGATGAGTTCCATCCCGAAGCGCAGGTCGGGCTTGTCGCTGCCAAATCGCTGGATGGCTTCGTGATAGGTCAGGCGCCGGAAGGGTTTCTCCAAGATGCGCCGATCCGTCTCCCCCTCCACCACCGAGATGAAGAGCTCCTCGGTGAGGCGTAGGATGTCCGCCTGCTCCACAAAAGACATCTCCAGGTCCAATTGGGTGAACTCCGGCTGGCGATCCGCTCGCGGGTCCTCGTCGCGAAAACAGCGCGCGATTTGGTAATAGCGATCGATCCCCGCCACCATCAACAATTGCTTCAACTGCTGCGGGGACTGGGGGAGTGCGTAGAACTGGCCGGGGTGGATGCGACTGGGCACGAGGTAATCGCGAGCCCCTTCAGGCGTGCTTTTGATCAAAATCGGCGTCTCAACCTCAACGAAATCCCGGGCGTTCAGGAACGCGCGCATGTGGCTCACCACCCGATGCCGGAGGAGCAGCCGCGCCTGCATCTCGGGACGGCGCAGGTCCAGATAGCGATAGCGCAGCCGCAGCGCTTCGTCCTGGGTCGTCTCATCGCTGATGTAGAAGGGCGGCGTCGTGGATTCGTTCAGGATCTCCAGCCGCTCAACGGCCACCTCAATCGAGCCGGTGGCCAGTTCGGGGTTGGGCTGGGGTCGAGGCCGCACCTCGCCCTCCGCACGCAGCACGTGCTCGGCGCGCAGGCGGGAGGCTAGCCCATGGGCCTCCGCGGAGAGACGCGGGTCAAAAACCAGTTGGGTGATCCCATAGCGATCGCGCAGATCGATGAAGATCAAACCCCCGTGGTCGCGCCGACGCTGGACCCAGCCGGTCAAGGTCACCTGGGAGCGGATATGGGGTGCGCCTAATTCGCCGCAGGTATGCGTCCTCAACAACGGCCCTCCTTCGATCCCTCGGATGGTGAGTCTCCTCTGGGTCCGACATCCCCAAGTCCGACCGGCCAGGGCTCAGAACAGCTTGTGGTCGTTGATGATCAAGGCAAATTCACAGTTCAGGAAGCGGGTCGCCCGCCGCGTCATCAGCATCCGCGAAGTGAAAATCTCGAAGTACTCCATGACCTGGGAGATCTGCGTATCCACGTCCAATTCCAGAGTGATGGTCTTTTTCTCTCCGTCGACTCGCACGAAGGACCGCGTGGCTGCATAGTTCACTCGATCGTGGATATCGAAGGAAAGTTTGTCCGGGTTCTGCACCCGCGAGCGGTGCACATCGGACTTGTCCGCGATGATCAGCGCTGCGGAGATCTCGCTCAGCGGATCCCCCCGCTCCTCTTCGTGGTTTCCAATCGCGCCCATGATGGCGGCGCTCTCCGCAGGATCCATCCCCAAGCGCCTCAGCACATCGCGGGCGATGAGCGCGCCGGACTGAGCATGGCCCTCGCGATGGATGGCGTTGCCGATATCGTGGAGGAAGCCGGCGATCTCAGCCAACTCGGCCGTTCGCTGGGGATAGCCCAGGCGTAACAAGATATTATGAGCGATGTTCCCCACCAGGCTGGCGTGGCGCTGGCCGTGTTCGGTGAAACCCTTGGCTTTGAGCTGGTGGTTGGCCGCCTCCAGCAGCGCGCTGACCTCGGGATCCCCACGCACCTCAGCGGCAGTCACCGACCGCGCCACCTCCACTTTGAGCGAGGTTCGATTCGATTTGGCCATCACCTCCTACCTCTCCCCCCTATAGGGCCAGAGAGAGCGCCGCCAGCAGCATGACCGCCATGACATAAGGCTGGGTGCGCCGCCGATACCAGGGACCGTCGCGGCGGCGAGCCAAGACGGTTTGCCAGAGCCCCTGGGGCAGGTAGAGCAGCCCGGCGATGCCTGCCAGCACCGGCTCCCGAGCCGCGATCAGGGCAGCGATCCCTACCCCCTGCGCGGTGTTCAACGCTCGGCCGCCGGCCTGGAGCTGGCCACGCTCCAAATGCTGATGGCCATACATCGCCAGCACATAAAGGCCCGACCACAACAGGGCCTGAGCATGCATCCCGATGCCAACCGTCAGGGTCGATGATAAAGCTCCCCAGGACGGACCACCCAAAGCCGCGTATCCCAGCAGCCAGGGGATGGCCCCGCGCTGGGCCACGGCCAGCTGCCAGCTGGCGGGGAGGCCGCGCCTTCGCCTCCCAAATTCCACGGCCAGCAGGCTGAGGGCGGCCAGCGCGATGAGGGTGGGCGAAGGGCCCAAAGTTAAGGCCAGAGCCAGGGCAAAGACCACTGCCAGTCCCCACCCTATCCAGGCCTCGCGTACGCTGGAGGGGAGGGCACGCCAATGGCCCCAGTTTCGCTGAACCCAAAGCAGGGTTCGATGCCCCGGCGATCCGGGCAGGGTGAAAGGCAGGGAGACGCGGGGAGCGCGCGGCACAATGCGCTGGTCATGGGGTGGGGTGCTGGCCAGGGTCATGGACTGAGACCAGATCCCGCCCAGGAAGACATCCGCTAATAGGATGGACAGGGCGAAGGGGAGCACCGCTTCTAGACCCAGGACGAAGCCCCGCGAGGCCAGCGCCCCGCAGAGCACCGCCCAGCCAGGTCCCAATTCGAGGAACGATCTCGCTTCCAGAAGCAGAGGGTACCCTGGTTGCCATTCTCCTTCTCGCTCCATGACGATTCCCCGGGCCAATTATACAATCGATCGATAGATGCCGGCCTAACTCACCGCCTAGCGCGGCGCCGGACTCGGCGCGCTGGCGCGGGCGAGGCTGAGGCTGCAGCCGGGTAGAATCGCGTTCCGAAGCGAGAGAGCAAAGTCGCGCCCACCCCCCAAGCGCCCGCCCCCAGCCCGAACAGGAACCCGAAACAGGGAGCCGCGGCGATGAGGGAGAGAAGTGCGACGCCCAAGCCCCCCGCCCATAAAGGCGAGAGATCTCCTCTCCGGGCGGCCCCCAGGACCCGCTCGCCCACCACGAGCCCCAGGGCGGTCCAACCGTAAAGGAATACTCCGATCAGCCCCGCCAGAAGGATCGCCGCCAAGGGGACAGTGCACACCAAAACCACTAAAAGGAGGAGGCTCGGTATGGCCAGGAGGCCAACCACTACGCCCAAGCCCAGGCTGGGCCCTGGGGAGGAGAGAGCGGTGGCCCCCACCGTGCGCACCTGCGCTGGCCACAAAGCGATGACCACCAATGCCAAGGCCACCAGGGCGGCCAGGGTGAGGACGACGGAGACCAGGTTGACAAAGCCGCCTAGACCAAAGGGGGTCACAAAGGGAAAGCGACCGAATACCACGGTAGGCGGGGCGAAGATACGACCGAAGCGCAGGGAGATCCCCTGACCCTGCTGAATCTGTCCCCCCACTTGAGCCCCCGCGGAGCGATGAACTCGCCCCACACCGCTGACCACGTCGCCGCCGACGCGGGCGCTGGGGCCCAGCCCAACCTGGCCCAGCGCGGCGATGACATCCCCCGCCACAGTGCCTGCCACGCTGACATCGCCCTGCACCGCGACCAGGCTTCCGCGAACGATCCCCTCCTCCTCAACTCCCACCGGCCCACTCAAGACGATCAAATCCCCGTTGACTTCGTCGCCCTCTTCTACCCGATACCCACCGGACCAAATGATGAGACCTCCTCCATCCTGGGCCGAGGCCGGCGGAATCAGAATGCCGGTCAAGGACCAAGCCATAGCGATCGCTAAAGCCAGGCGCTTCATGATCACTCCCACTCCACGGAGTCCACTGCGAGCCAAGCAGCAGATCTACCCTGAGATTTGTCCTCGGGGCCCTTAGCGAGCTGCACATCCCATCGATGTACAGTAAGGTCGGAAGCGGGTCCCCGGGCTCTACATCGCGGGCTCGCGTCCATCATACTGGAGGGCCTCCAAATGGTCAAATGGCACGTGTACCTTGGGCCACCGGGTGCCACCGGTTATTTGACCTAGGAGGGACTTTCGCGCTATAATGGGCCACGTATTCAACCAAAGCAACCCTTCAAGGGGGGAGGAGGGTGAGATGTACCAGAGGGTCGTGCTGGTCGGACACTTGGGGGCGGACCCCGAGATGCGCTATACACCCAATGGCAATCCCGTGACCACCTTCCGGGTAGCCACCAATCGGCGCTGGACGGATGGGGAGGGCAACCCCCAGGAGGAGACCACCTGGTTCCGGGTGGTGGCCTGGGGGAAGCTCGCGGAGACCACCAATCAGTACCTCAGCAAGGGCCGACTGGTACTGGTGGACGGGGCGATCCAAACCCGCAGCTGGGAGGATCAATCCGGGCAGTCTCGCCAAAGTTGGGAAGTGCGGGCTAACACGGTCAAGTTCCTGGGCGGGCGCGAGGAAAGGATAGCCGAATCCCCAGAGATCGCAGCAGAGGCGGTCGAGGAGGACATTCCCTTCTAGCGTGCGTCCGGCGGTGTGAGAACCCGCTCGGCCGTTCGAATCGCCGGTGACCCGAATCTCGGGTGGAACTCCATATCGACGAATCCACTCGAGGGCAGCGTTTGCGTGGATTGATTCACACGCACTGCGTTTGTCGTTCTTGTTCCCTGCTCCACGAGCTTTCGGATACCGCTTTCCCCCGTAACTTTTGGTTGGGGTTTCCGTCTTATCAGAAGACAGGCAGATGGTGATCGAGGAGAAGGCAATCCTCGACCGTTCCTGCGCCTTCGCGCCCTGCGACGCTCGCTCCATCGATGAGCGTTCACGATGCTTTCCCTCGAAGTCCAAGAGTCCTTCATTCGATCTCGAGGGGCTCAGAACAGAATGGGAGTCTGAACGGGGAAGCGCACCTGACTTTAATATTTTTTAACCCTTTCCTTCTGACTTTGAAGGTCCTTCCCCTGGATCCTAGCGTCGAGATTCGGGAGGAAGTCACCTGGTCCTGCTCTGCATGCTGAATTCATCAGGATTCAGAGTCGAAGGAAGATCTACGCTTCGGACCATAGGGCGGGATCGAAGGACGGGGCCACGCTCAGGTTGAAGCATGCGCTCACGCCCGTAGCGTAGCACCGTGGGGTGCACGGGGTAGTATCCTTTTCCCATACCCCTCGGTGTAAAGCTAGAATATCCAAGAGTGGCCCCCCAGTAGAAGGAGAGGGGAGACGCTTCGGGCCAAGGGAGGCGACGGATGGGCCTTCGCTGGCTGGGTATCCTCACCTCGCGCCTTCGCAACAAGATCGTTCTCCCCTACATCCTCCTCACGTTGGTCCTGGCCTTGGTGAGCACCTTTCTGCTCACCCGCTTGGTCATCGGCCCCGTTCAGGATCGGCTCTCCAATTTTCTGCAGGACGCCGCGCGGGAGGCCAACGACGCGCTTATCGAAAAGCAACGGGATCAACTGGCTTCCCTGCGGGCAATGCTCCACACCGAGGGCGTCGCCTCCAGCGTGGCAGCCCGCGCCGTCCCGCGGCTGCAGGCCTTGCTACTCCCCATCAAATTAAACGATCGCCTGGACGCGGTGGAAGTGATCGATGGCGATGGGCGGGAGTTGCTGGGAATCCTCCATGGGCCCGATGCTGAAGCGCTGAGCGATTATCAGATTCGCAGCGGGGTCGATCTTTTCTCCTGGCCCCTGGTGGCACGCATCCTGGCCAGCCCCAGCCAAGCGCAGAACCCCCGATCTCTGGAGCTCATCGAGACCGAGCGCGGCTACACCCTGTACAGCGGCGCCCCGCTGCTGCTTGACGGGGACCTCGTGGGGGCCATCCTGGTGGGGAATTACCTTCCCAACGTGGTCGAGGAGATCGGGCTCCAATCGCTAGCTCAGATCACCCTCTATGACCCCGAGGGCCAGTTCTTGGCATCCACGTTGCCCGAAGCGGCCGAAGAAGGCTCGCCTTTCGCGCAGATGCGGACCGATCTGCGCACCCAACTCGCTGCGACCAGCGGCGCGCTCAGGGCGGATCTGAGCTGGCAGGGACGGAGGTACGCGGTGATCTATGCGCCGCTCTACTTGGAGCAGGAAGCGGCCGGCTATCTCTCCGTCGCTCTGCCCATCGATTTCCTCGCCCAGAGCGCAGCTCAAAGCCAGGCCTGGCTGATCATCCTCTTCAGCATCGCCAGCTTCGCGGTGCTGGCCATCGGCTACCTCCTGGCCGAGCGGATCACCGCCCCCTTGCACCAACTCATGCTGGCCTCGCAACAGGTAGCCCGTGGCGATTTCTCCAAGCGCATCGAGGCGCGCAGCGGCGATGAGATCGACACCCTGGCCACTGCCTTCAACACGATGACCCAGAACCTCCAGGAGTACGCCGACCAATTACACCAGCGGATCGGTGAGCTCTCGCTTTTGTACGAAGCCAGCACCGCGCTGGGCCGCAGCCTGAACATCGACCAAGTCTTGGAGGTCGCCCTGGACGTCATTTACCGCACGGGACAACTGAACTTTGCCCTGCTCCTGTTGAGGGATCGCGCCACGGGCCTCTACGTCTATCGCGGCCTGCGCGCACCGGATCTGACCCTGGATCATTTGCTTCAAAAGACCGTGCCGCCCACGCAGGACCCCTTGCGGGAAGCTCTCCAGCAGCCCTCTCCCACGGTGGTCGCCGCACCTCAGGCGCCTCAGGCTGCAGAGGCGTTGAGCCTGCCACCCTGGTACGGCGCCTTGATCCTCATCCCCCTGCTTTCACCAGAGGA
>JACPWV010000096.1 GCA_016196905.1 Chloroflexota bacterium
CCATGGACAGTTTCATACCGGAGCTCGAGGACCGCTTAGTGGAGTGCCTCTATCGCGAATATGAGCGGACCACTAGCTTGCCTCGCCACGAGACCACCGTCACCCTCAACATGCTGGGCTACTATGCGCTGGTGCGCATCGCCCCCTCAACCCCTGGGGCGATCATCGAGCTAGGCTTCATGGCCGATGACGCCGATCTGCTGCGCAACGGCCAAGACCGGGTGGCCCGCGGCGTCGCCCAGGGCATCCTCTGCTTCCTCGGTCAGCCCAGTCCAAGTGGTAGCGTCTCCTAGATACTTTGCCTGAGGACTTACACCAACCATCGCGGGCGGCCGAGAGATACCGCGTCGGCCTCGGGTCGGGATTTTTGAAGAACCCGCAGCCGACAGCCTCGTAAGGCTAGGGCAACGGCCTGGCTTCGCCAGGGCGCCCTGGATTAGCTGCGTCGGGACGGCCTGAGTCGAAGGGACAGCCCGGCCAGCGCCGCCGCCTCCAGTAAGGTGAGGCCGGCCCAGGCTAGAGCGGCGTTGCTCCAAAAGGCGGGTGGGAAGAGCTGGATAAGACTATCCGAATAGGGGAAAAGCCAGCTATTTCCTGTGAAAAACAAACGATGAAAGTTCACAAGGAAGGTGTTGAAGCTCAATCCGAGGAATAGCCCGCCCAAGGCGAAAAGGCCGATGGTCAGCAGCCGATTCGCCAAAGTTTTGACGTCCCCCATGTGGCGCAGCTCCCGCTCCTTGTAGAGCGGACCTTGTTCGTCGGCCAGCTCTCGCAGGGCGGAGATATCGCGCGGCGAGCGCAGATAGGAGAGCGTGGCCACCGCAAACTCGCGCCGTTCGGCCACATCGTAGCGCTGCGCCGGCGGGATGTCCAAGGAGTACATGAGATCGATGAAAGTGGGGGTCAGCAGCAGATAGAGGTTGCTCAACAGCAAGACGGGGGCCGTGAGGATGATGATCGCCCAACGTGCCAGCACAACCCCCAACGCGCGCGGCCCGACGACGACCTCGGCCGAGGTCCCCATGCTGGTTTATTCACCCTCTAAAATATAGCGTAGCGCGATGAGGTGGATGAGGTGCTCCACCGGGGCCCGGTCATCGGTGTAGACCGTTCCCTGCCCTTCCCAGCGGCGCACCCGCCCCTGGGTCCAAGAAGCCACCTCGCGCAGGGCAGGGTGGGTTAATCGTTCCAGATTCTGGGCGAAATCGCTCAGTTCAGTGTCCTGGTTGGTTCCCACCACCAGGGAGTTGGCCTGGCTAAGGGCATCGATGATGTAGACATCAGGGAAAACATCGGCCATGGTGCTGGCCAGGACTTGTACCAGCCGATGATCGTGGACCGTGCGCCCGGCGTTGATAGCCAGCACTCCGCGCGGCGTCAGGTGATCCCGCGCCAACTGGAAAAATTCGACCGTGGTCAGATGAAAGGGGATGTAGGGCTGACGGTAGGCGTCCACGGCGATGACGTCCCAACGCTCTTTTGTGCGACTCAAGTACTGGCGGCCGTCTGCGGCGATGGCTCTCAGATTGGGCTCGCGCATAGCGAAGTAGTCGTGCCCCACCTGAATGATGGCCGGATCGATCTCTACCCCCGTGATGGGTATCGAACCGTAGACCGCGGTGTACTCCTTGGCCACCGTGCCCGCCCCCAGGCCGATGAGCAGCAGGTTGCTCACATCCGGGGGAGCGACGGCGTGATTGAAATAGGGAGCCAACAGAAAATAATCCCAAATGCCGTAGCTCAACACGCGGTTCGGATTGTAATAGGAGTGAACCGCCTGGCCCTCGTTGAGATACAAAAGCAGCTCCTCACCCTCGCGCACCACTTGAATATAGTTGTAGGGGGATTCCGCCTCGAGGACCAGGCCGGGGGCAGCTCGGATCACCCGCGCCGGGAAAAGCAGGCCCAGCAGGGCAATCAGCAAAGGGAGCGGGGCGTATAGGAGCGCGCGCCGGCCGATGCAGCGATACAGCCCTCCCAGCGCAGCCAGCATGCTGGCCAGGGCGAAGAGCAGAAAGGTGGCCTGCGTGCCCAGGGCAGGTATCGTCACCAGCACGGGGAGGAAAGTGCCCAAGATGCTGCCCAAAGTGGAGAGGGCGTAGATCCCTCCCGCGGTCTGGCCAGTGCTCAGCAGCGAGGCGGCCTGTAAACGAATAGCGAAGGGCGATACACAACCCAGCAGGACCACCGGCACCAGGAACAAGGCCAGGATGGCCAACAGCGAGCCCAGCAGGATATCCAAGGAATAATCGAGCAAGCCGAGGGCGGAGAAACGTAAGATCGGCTGCGCCAGGTGTGGCACCCACCCGATGGCGAATCCGGCCCACAGGATCAGTTGATAGAGGATCGGGGGACGGGGGAACCGATCGGCCAGCCATCCTCCCAGATAATAGCCCACGGAGAGGTAGATCAGCATCAGGCCGATGAGATTGGCCCAGATGATGAGGGAAGTGCCAAAGTAGGGCGCCAGCAGGCGGGAGGCGCCCATCTCCACCGCCAAGACGGTCATTCCGCTGAGGAAGACCGTGAACAGGAGATAGCGATCTCGGGCTGGGGGACTTCCCATGGGCAGCCTGGCAGCGTCGATTATACTCGAGGGTCTGGGGCAGGCCAAACTTCAGCGGGATCGGCAGGCGCATTGACACCCTAATAGCTCTTTGATACTATTGTCCTACTTTATCAGGCAGGGAGTACCCGCTTGGAAGTTCGAGAGCATGAGGCGGTGACCCCCCCGGCTCAGCAGGCCGCGGGGGTGGTGACCTCTCTAGAGGAGCTTCTAGGGCATCTCCTGGATACGATCATTCTGGCCACTGGGGCCCAGGAGGGATCGCTCATGCTCCTGCACGAAGGGCGGGAGCTGCTGACGGTCAACTCGGCGCGCGGCCCGCGTGAGCAGCTGGTGCGCAGCACCCTCCGCCGCCTGGGAGAAGGCATCTCCGGCTGGGTAGCTCAAAACCGGGAGCCCTTGCTTTTAATCGGCCCAGTGGATGACGCGCGCTTCCCCGGCACCGCCCGCGATTTGAAGGACGCCATGTGCGTCCCGCTCATCGTAGAGGACCGGGTGATCGGGGTCCTCTCGGTGAGCAACAAGAAGGGCGAGGCGACCTTCAACCAGGCCGATCTGGATCACCTCTTGGCTATCACCCAGCCCGTCGCCAAAACGATCGCCCTGACCCTCACCCAACGGGAGGCGGACGCCGAGTCGAGTGCCTGGGCGCGCCGGCAACTGGCCCAAGAGATCCACGACGGGCTCCTCCAGGATTTGAATAGTCTCCTGCTGCACCTGCGCCTCTTCGAGGAATACCGCGAGCGCGATGCGGGGGAGGCGGCCGAGCAGTTGGAAAAGTCGCGCCACCAGGCGGAGGAGTCGCTGGTGGAATTGCGCCACCTGGTTTTCGATCTCCGCCTGCCCGAGGCGGGCCGGCTGAGCCTGGTGCATGAACTGCGGGGGTACGTGGCCGATTTCGGAAAGCGCAGCCGGATCCAGGCCGTTTTCAACGTGGTGGGCAGCGAGCGGGAACTGCCTCTGAGCGTGAAAAAGAATCTGTATCGCATTGCTCAGGAGGCCCTCACCAACGTCCGCCGCCACGCCGCAGCGCGCCGGGTGGAGGTGCGCCTGGAGTTCCGCTCGGACGAGGTGGAGCTCAGCATCCGCGACGACGGCCATGGCTTCCGCCCGGAGGTTGCGCTGGCCCAGGCGGAGACCAGCAAACGGTTCGGGCTCATCGGCATGAAAGAGCGCACCTACCTACTGGGCGGCCAATTCTACCTGCAGACCGCTCCTGGCCAGGGCACCGTGATCCGGGTGGTGGTGCCACTGTAGAAACCGCCGCGAGCCAGCCCTCGCCCCTCATCCCCACACCATCGGGAGAGGGACCGCTGAGCGGCGTTGACAATCGATAGCAGCCGACTATAATAGGCTTGGGTGCGGGTGTAACTCAGTTGGTAGAGTGTCTGCTTCCCAAGCAGAATGTCGGGGGTTCGAGTCCCCTCACCCGCTCTACATAGACCGCGGCGGTTTAGAAAGTTCACCCACTCAAAAAGTGTTAGCGTGTACCGAAAAGCTCTCAGCGCTCTACTTTTCTACGACGCCATAGCGGGGAGGAAAGAACGCGGTCATCAGCGCCAACCACTCTCCTAAGGTGGGTTGGCGCTTTCCTCTGTCTGTGGCGTGGGGAAGATCTGGAGCCGATCAACTGGGCGGGGTGGGGTCACGAGCTCGACCCCATAGGCGGGCGAGCCCCCCGACGCCCATCGCCAAACTGGCGGGGCGATCGCCTGACAGAAGATCGCCTAGCCGGCTCGGTTTACTAGATAGCTGCGTTTCCCTGGCGCCGAGAGGACCTCTCGAAGGCGCGGAGCGCTTGCTCTCCAGGTTCTTCAATCTGCCGACGCGGCGACGGCCCTCGGATGCGACAGCGGCAGGCTGACCCTGGGGGGTGACGTGGCCTTGCACTAGGGTCGCTGGGGACGGTCTTTATCGTTGGTTTCGACAACGCCGCTCACCTCGTTCGGGTCAATCCCCGCTGACCCTGTCTGACCAACTTAAATATCCATGAGCGGTGCCCCCTGTTTTGAGGTGGTTGGGCGCCGGAACCGGAAGCAGACTCGTTATGCTGATTCATCCACAGTCTCGGTCGGGCGAATACATGCGTGTGACCCCGGCAAAAGCCGGTTGGGACTTGCTGCACTTTGCCGCGCGGCGCATGCGGCGCGGCGAGCGGTGGAGCAACAACACCGACGAGAGTGAATATGCATTGGTTATCCTGGGCGGGGTTTGCTCGCTCCGCTCCTCGCGCGGCGAATGGCTACGTATCGGCCGCCGTCTCGACGTTTTCCAGGGCATGCCCTACACTCTGTACCTGCCGCGCCGCACTGAATTCACCGTGGAGGTGCACAGCGACGAGCTTGACGTAGCCTACGGTTGGTGCGCGACCAACCAGGACCATCCCTCCCGGCTGGTCAGGCCCGAACAGGTAGAGGTTGAAATTCGGGGCGGTGGCAACGCCACTCGCCAGATCAATCACATCATCCCGCCGGGTTTCGATTGTCATCGCCTGGTGTGCGTCGAGGTTTACACCCCTTCCGGAAACTGGAGCTCGTATCCTCCGCACAAACACGATGTCCATCGAGAGGACGAAACCGGCAACCTTCTCGAAGCCGATTTGGAGGAGATTTACTTCTACAAGATGGATCGAGCGAGCGGCTACGCCATTCAGCGGCTGTACACCAACGATCGGCGGCTTGACGAGATCTTCATGGCCCGAAACGACAACCTGGTCCTGGTACCCGAAGGCTACCACCCCGTCGTCTCCGCCCATGGGTACACCACCTACTACCTGAACTTCCTGGCCGGAAGCGCGCAGTCGCTGGCGTACTCCGATGATCCCGAGCACGCTTGGATCAAGAAAACCTGGAGAGAAAGGGATCCGCGGGTACCGGTGGTGAGCATGGCCATGGAGGCGGAATAGCCGACAGGCCAACTCAAAACCCTGCCGAATCCATGCGAGAAACCGAGCTGGTGACGAAAAGCGGCGTTGCGCAGATGGCGGCGTTGACGCAACTGCGCTACAGATTGGCTGATTATCCTGCGGCGGTGGCCACGATCAGCTTCTTGGGAGTGTTTCTTTTCTTCTCCATTTTCGCTGAGAACTTCGTGAAGCCCATTGCCATCGCAAATATCCTGACCTTCGCCAGCATCACCGGCATCCTGGTCATCGGCGTGGGCATGCTGATGATCTCCGGCGAGTTCGACCTATCGGTAGGTTCAACTTTTGCCGTGGCGAGTTATGTCTTTGCCCTGTCCCTCAACGCGGAGATTGCGCCCATACCGGCCCTGCTGCTCGCCCTGCTGGTCAGCGCTGGATTGGGGCTGATCAACGGTTTGATCGTCATCGGAACTGGAATCCCGTCGTTCATCACAACCTTGGGAACGATGCTAGCTTACCGGGGCATTGCGCGGGCTATCGGCGGTGGAGATTTTGCCACCTATGCTGGAGACCCTCCCGCCCTTTTCGGCTTTTTGAATGGTTCGCTCGATGCAGTCAACCAGCTCTTCACCCCGCCCAGTACTTTCCGTGTTTCAATCCCGTGGTTTATCCTCATCGCAATGGTGATATCGCTCATTTTAACGCGAACGCAGTATGGTAACTGGGTCTTTGCCACGGGGGGCAATCCTGGCGCGGCGCTGGCGCAGGGTGTACCCGTCCAGCGAGTCAAGTTGATCAATTTCATGCTATGCGGACTCTGGGCCGGCATCGCTAGCGTCATGCAATTCGCTCACCGCACCAGCGTAGACCCTTTACGCGGGGAAGGAACGGAGCTGATCGCGGTCGCGGCTTGCGTCATCGGCGGCGTGCGGCTCACCGGTGGGCACGGTACCATCCTCGGCGCTTGCGTCGGGATCCTGCTGTTGCAAATGCTAGAGCAAGGTCTGGTGCTGATGCAGATCCCCGTGCAGATCTTTCAAGCCGTGGCGGGTTTGATCTTAATCACCGCAGTGATCAGCAACACCTATCTTGGCAAACCAGCCTAATCGATTCGCTCGCGGTACGGCGCGCTGGAAATCGCCTTGTAGCGGACGGTTGGCCTACAGTTCGCCTTGATTTGGACCTGGCACTTTTTCGAGTCTAAAATGAATGTTTGACAGAGGAAGGAGGTGATCATCCCCCGAGCCCAAAAAATGCATCGTAGACTTCCGAGTCGTCCAACCCTGGCTGAGATTCTCGCCTAGACTGCTGAAGGAGGTGAAGAAGTGAAAAAGATCGGTCTACTCCTGGTGATCGCCGGTGCCTTGGTCGTCGCCGCCTGCGCACCCACGGCGACGCCCACGCCCAAGGCGGTGGAGCCTACCCCGACTGAAGTCCAGCCTACACCCGAGGCGGAGCTCAACTTTGTCCTGGTCCAGCACGCCTTGTGCGCCTGGGATTCCTTCTGGTGCACGGTGGAGCAGGGCATCACCGACGCGGCCGAAGACATGGGCGTGAAGGTCACGGTGCTGGGCCCGGACGCGTTCGACCTGGAGAGAACCGCCGCCCTCATCGACCAGGCCGTGGCCGCTAACCCCGACGGCATCGCCCTTACCGTCACCGATCCCGTCCTCTTCAAGGAACCCATCACACGCGCCATCAACGCCGGCATCCCCGTCATCGCCTACAACGCCGGCTCCGGCCCAGTGAAAGATGGCATCCCCTAC